>JAECRX010000255.1 GCA_016292335.1 Candidatus Sifarchaeum subterraneum
ACGCGGAGGACGCGTGACCCTAAAAACAATAGATCAACCACAAACTGAGTGGAATTCACCTTTACACGTTGCGGAAGAAGTTGTAGAACATGAACGAAAAGTAACTGGCATGATAAACAACTTAGTTTCAATGGCAAAGTCAGAGAACGATTATGCCACAGAAGTTTTTCTACAATGGTTTGTTGATGAACAGGTAGAAGAAGAAGAAAGTGCTGAGAAGGTCTATAATCAAATGAAACTTGCGGGTGATTCTGGAGCCGCTTTACTTATGTTAGATATTGAATTCGCTAAAAAAGCGGAAGCAAAAGAAGAGGATTAAATTAATTCTCGTTGGTATGTTATCATCTTAAGGAATCTCGCGCAAGTCCCCTAACCCTCTTTTTTTCCATTTTTATAAGATGTATACTGCAAAAAAGAAGAAAAGAAAAAACAAAAACATAAGACTGAAAATATTGCACGCTGATGGATACGTATTCATCTGCTGAATCAATAGAGCGAGTAATCTAACACAGTGTTACAGGAGCATTCTTTGTCCGTAGGAATTCTTGGAATAACCTCAAATTTTTTATCACCTTTCTCGTCCTCTTGCCTGTCATCCATCCCCGTCTCAGAAGGCGTCAGACATCTCGGGTTCTGTCTCATGCACAAGAACGTGTTCTCCGCGTGATGCGAGGAACATTCCGCCCTGTAATGTGAGTGTTTGCCTGCGACTATAAAAATGATGAGCATGAATTGAAGCATTTTTTTCAACACCTCCATTAAACTGACCTAAAACTGCCATAAATCATTGATATACAGATTCACCATAAGCAACAGGTGATTTTTAAACGAAGAAAAGCCATAAGATAACGCCTCATTGATCTTTTTCAATTGCTGAGATTTGTAGATATAGGAATACAGCGCATAGAGGGAGTATTGCCGTTTTTCGAGTTCTCAAGTTAATGAAGGGAAGTCTATCTTTTCAATCTCCGAAACGCGGTAACGTGACGTAGTAGAAAAGCGGGTCGATCTTAGTGGGTTTTTAGAATACGAAATAACGGTTTCGAGTTAATTTAATACAATAATTATTCCACTCTGCTGTTTTCAGGAGAGAACAAGTTATGAACAACCGCAAGATGTTCTTAGTTAAAACACCCTTAATCTAACCTACATGAGTTTTGCTGTTTTCAGAAAAACAGTTATTCTTATACTATCCTTAAATTAACCTACACGGGGTGATACCAACCTAAGCTAGCCTTAAAGTAGCCTTAATATTCGGTTAGAATGTGGTAACAAGGCAGATGGAATTGGCTGTGCAGGAGCCTTTCAGGAGTATAGTAATTATCAATTTGCAAGTTCTCCCTTTATATACAAATCTTCGACCATACTAAGTGTATTTAAACGCATAGATGTTCCGCTACAACGGAGTCTCTATATTACTACTACTAGATATTTTTATTTAGAGTCTCCGCACCAGATTTTTATGCTCTTTTGTATCCGTCTACAGAATACGCAAGTATGAAGGGTAGATATAAAAACATGAGATACTAAATATTTCAATGATCGGAAACATGGATGGGTGGAAAAATGGAAAAATGCAGTGTAACCAACAGATTGTATGGAAAGTGCAGAATTAAATACAATTCTTATCCTGACTGCCGAAATGATGGCAATTCAATAATAGATTGCGCAGCAGATTCTACAAGAAGAAATGGGAAACGTGTTCTAAGAGCAATAGGAACAGAAGCGTTTACTGAAGCTTTAAAAATAGTGGCAAAAAAGTTAGTAGAAAACAAGGAAATAGCAGTTCTAACGTCAAAATTACTGGCAAAAAAGTTTGCAGCAAACAAGGGAACATTATTACTAGCATCAACATTACTATAGATTTATTTTTCATCGATTTTTAGAAATTGCTTATGCCAAATTATGCCGGTTCTATTTAAATAGTTCGGCAATCAGTTTTCTTATGGTTTCAATGTAGTCCTTCTTTTTAAAACGTAGGTAACCATGTGCAGCAGGATTCTTAAAATTAAGCTCGGTGGTCGCCTCCACTATCATCCTGCTTGGAAAGATTTCAATGCCTCCTTCATCCCGCCGAATTTCTCCAATTGAATAGGGTAGATCTACTTTAACGAACCCGGTAAACATCTCACCTGTTGTCAACTTATAAATCGTGCTCATGAGGCTATTAATTAAACTTTTAGACATGCGAACTTCGGCACGCCTTAGATTGCGCCATGAACGCCAGATTTCAGCTCTGTCCGATCCGCGTCCTGCTCTCAACCATCTTTGAGTGGCAGTCGCCTGGTCTTTAAGTTCCTTTGGGATTGTTGTTGAAAAACATCGGTCAATTCCGACGTTTACTCCAACACTCACGTCTTCAACACATAGGTCATCCCAGATTTTTTCGAGTATAGTCACATCCTTTATCATACAGTCCAGCCAATAACTATCAAGCTCTTCTGTTTGATCCCTATTGCTAGCTGGTTGAATTCTTACAATCCTGGAGAGGATATCGGACGGGACTTTTCCTATTAAGGTTATCAAAAAGTTTTCACTCGCTGGCAGGTCGGAGGCTCTCATCTTCCATTTTCCATCATCCACGCGCCATCGAGCTTTAACTCTGTGGAAAGTTTCGTCCAAAAGTTCACCGATAGAAAAATCTGGATAAATAGGGACTTCTATATCATTGAATCTTCTTCTAATGCTATCTGGAATATGTAACGCCATATTCATTGTACTTGTGTGATCTTTGTAGTTGATCACAAGACTTCGAATTTCAGGCTTAAAAGGTTTGAAAAAACGTCTTACCTTGTCAATCCATTCAAAAACTTTAGTGACATCAAATGATACTTCGACCATTATTCACATCTCACTTGTTGATATCCATTGTTGTGACATCTAAAAATGGTTTATTATCCCATTTTTCAACATTGATCGCCAGTTCAAGATCGACTCCTTGCTCCAATATCTCTTCATCTTCGATTTCAAGAGGGATTTCTAAGCTAGCCACGTATTCATTGCCAATCAAATCTTTGTATTTGAGAAGTAATCTGATGTTAGTAGGCGGAGCTTTGATGCGTGTCCGCAGTTTTGTCCGAGCGTTAACTAATTGTACATTATCTACGGGGTTTCGATCTAACAGGTCCACCAGCAGGCTCATCATCACATCCTCTACGTGGGCATATAAAATCTCCATAAAATCTTCCTGCGTGCTGAGATCGATTAACCATTGTCTCATCTCTTTAACGATATCCTCATCCACTTCCTCTGGAGGAATCGTCCCTAACTCAACCTTTTTCTTTATTGTCTCAGTGAGTTTCCAAGTTTCTTCCTGATCCAATTCATATTGATGTTTTTTCAATCTTTCCCGTTCTTCGTCTCTTCTTTCTGGATCGCTCAATAAACTCAATCTTCTTAGCAATTCATAGAATATGGAATCCCCATGAGAAATAACTTTTCCGCCGATAGAGCCTTTTATCTGTAATCGAATATCTCCGAATCCAACATACCTTAGATGAAGAGGGATACTCTGCGACCTCGCCTCCGCACTTATCACTATTTTCTTAGGCAGTTCAACTACTTCTAAACAAGGTCGGAAGATACGTGCATAGAGTTCTAACGTATTAACTACTTCGTTATTCCGTAAAAACTCGATACTGATTTTTTTTGAAATTTTCAACTGTTCGTAATCCCGCCTTGAGGATACGACCATGCCGAAATAATTGGGTATATCCAGAAATCGGGACGTTAGAACCTCATAGATCGTTACGATGTTATCCTTAATATCTATTCTGCCTTTATCCACATTTAAAATGTCTTCGATTTGAAAGTCATATGGGAGTGTGACCCGAATACCATCAAATTGCATTAACTTGGGCCAAGTTACATGGAAAGGTATCTCTTCACCAGGTAGTGCCCACGGTACTATATATGTTTCAAACATTGTGTTACTCAATTAAAGACACCCGCCCTGCCTCCTTTTGTAAGTTATATCATGTTGGTTTTTATAGGTTTTCATTTTAAGCTATATATTGCGGATGATACTGACTCAAAAATCTATGAGATGTCACGTTGCGGTTTCAAGCCCTCTCATGTGTTTTCCTCCCATGATTTCCCCCTTTATATACAAATCTTCGACCATACTAAGTAGATCAATACCTGTAACCAAGTATGAACAGGGAAAAATTACCAC
>JAECRX010000041.1 GCA_016292335.1 Candidatus Sifarchaeum subterraneum
AATTCATCTTTCGAGGGTTCCTTTTCCAAAAATAATATATCGCGAAAATGATCACCCACTTTTCCTCCACCTTGAACAGTCGATACTTTTCCCTCAGATACTAACATTGTCATATCATCACCCAATTCTGGAAACCAACCTCTTGAGACAACTATCTTTCCACTAGTTTTCCCCTCCAGGGGTGCAATATATGCTTCACCTGCCGGCAAAGTTCCACAATTACCTGGCTTGGTGAATATCCCTGTATCTGTCTGGCATTCGCGGTCACCCAATTCAAATCTTATGTGCGTACCATTTTCAGCTGTTACCAAAGCTTCTTTAGATTTGGTCAAGAGATCAGCTAGTTTCTCTGTTTCCTCTTTGATTTTGTAATAATCTGCAGCCATTGGACCTTGTTTTTTGAACATTTCACTGAGAAAAGTAGGCATTGACGCAACTCTGGCTCCTTTCTTGCAGGCTTCAGTTCTGGCCTTGGTGTGACTTAGAGAAAAAGATGTAATTGCAATGATAGCGTTGTAACCTTTCATTTTTTCTGCAATATCCTTTGGGATCTCTTTTCCATGCATGCCCACAGAGGGATAGACGAAAAATTCAACATTTTGCCCATAAAGTTCTTTTCCAACTTCAGTTACTATTTTCGCTAAAAAAGCTCTCTTTATAATATCATACAACGCACTCTTGTCTTTTTGTCTCCAATCTTCCAGCGTAGGAACATCTGTAAGTACTAAAACGCTCTCATCTTTTTTTACTCCCATATTGACCTTTAATAGTTCTCTACTCCTTCTCTAATAACTTCTTTATCGATCAATGGAATCAAAGCACCTCCATATGGTTATAAACGAGTCTGAATGGATCTTAGGAGCATAAAATTTACAATTTCTTTTTTTCAAATGAGTTCTCCATTAAAAAAAAATAACATCTCAGACTGCAAAAACTCGCCTATCTGCATGTATTTAAGAAATAAGTGTCCCTATGAGCTTAATACTGCCTTAGAGCTTTATGAGTTTTGCAACTAAGGGTAAAAGCTGCCAACCGTGTTCTAGCACTCCAAGAGATCCCTTCATGCACTCCCTTTCACAGAATTTGGTTATACCATCAGCAACTAAATTTTGAGACGCAAGCATGAAAGGAATAGGATCATCACTATGAGCTTCTAGCTTCCACGGCGTTGCATGATCGGATGTGACAAGTATTGCTAATTTCGTTAAATCATGTTCTAGAAGTTTTGTGACAAAATATTTGTCTATCAATTCAATTGACTCAACCTTTCCCTGAAAATTGCCGTCGTGTCCTGGTTCATCTGGACCTTTTAAATGGATGTATACAACATCTTCTTTTTCCAACAACTCGTTTGTAACATCAATTCTTTGATTTAAATCAGCGATCTTATCTTTTGATGGGGGAGGCACCTCTGCAACATTCATTCCTAACAATCTCGCGATACCCTCCTCCACTGGCATTTCTGTAACTGCAGCAAAGCTTGCGTTGTAAAGTTCATTTATGGGGGTTACTTTTGGCAATTCTGCTCCTGCATCTCGAAGAAGCATGGCATTAGCTTCAAGCTTTCCGAGAGTTGCTCTTTTTTGATTGGCTAGATGATTTTTTAAAATTTCAATACTTCTTTTTGTAAAGATATTTACCAAATCTGCAGTCCTTGCTGCTTCCGATGAATTATCTAAAGGTTTGCAGTGAGTAATCTTATGCTCAAACTTTTCCGCTGCAGTAGAAATTTTTCCAATCCTTACATAAGCGGGGTCAGTATTACCGACATTATCTGAAAGTTGGTAATTGCTTCCTAAAACAACTACACCTCTATGACCGACAGAGGCTTTAACGCGTGCATAAGCATCATCTGCTAGATCCATCCCATCTAAAGATTCGGCCAATTCTACAGCCTCTTCTGAAGATAAATCTCTCCCACAGCGCCTGTCAATAATCTCCAAGGTCTTTTCATCTTTACGGATGGTAGCAAAGTTTGCTCTAAAGGCAACCTCGTATCCTTCTCTTTGTAAGGGAATTCCAGTTCCTAGAGCTTCTAACACGCCTCTGCCCGTGTAATGTTCATGTGGATTATATCCAAGTATCGATAAAACTGCTACATCGCTTTCAGGGGCGTAACCTTTACCTATGGAGTATTGAACTCCACATTTGGCTTTTGTAGCTAACTTGTCAAGAGCAGGGGTTTCAGCGACCTTAAGAGGGGTTTCACCATTGAGCTCATCTGCAGCACCGTCTAAAACAAGATAAAGAAGTCTCAATCCAACCACCTTTAAGTTCATTAAAAAATAAAGAATCATTTTTTTATGTGTTTCTCGATTGATCAGTTTTCAAAAAATAACAAATGTAAAAGCAAATAAGAAAAAAAGACAATTTAAGAAACACATTAGAAGTTCTTTATAATTCCTATTAAAAAAGGAGAGGAGATACGGTGACAAGAAAAAAGAGAGTAAAACAAAAAATGGGTTTTTCTAAACCACTGAACATTATTATCGCTCTTGTAATAATAGGGGGAATTGTAGGAGCTGCAATTTATGGTGGTGGCCTACTTTATACTACAAAAATCTCGGAAATAAAAGCTAATCCAAGCGCTTTTAGTGGGAAAGAGATCTATATAAAGGGTACAGTTACAGAGCGAATTTCTATATGGGGATTTCAAGGATTTACCGTTGATG
>JAECRX010000256.1 GCA_016292335.1 Candidatus Sifarchaeum subterraneum
AGAAAATCGAAATCTATTTTAAGATATATAGGATATCGAAAAGACGTAATTTTCTAAGACTGAATGGTCTATTTCTATTACTAAGCTGATTAGAACGATAAGGGAATGGTTAGAATGCAGGGAGCGGCTGTTTTGGATAAAATGAAGGAAGAAATTCTGTCTGGTGCCAAAGCAAGGGCAGAAAAGATTATTTCTGAGGCCAAAAAAGAGGCAGATGAGCTAATAAAAGCAGCTGAAGAAAAAGCAAAAAAGATTGAAGAAAATATTTTGGTTGAAGGTAAAAAAGAAGCAGAAACCCATAAACAAAGAGAATTAGGTAAAATAAGGTTGAAATCAAGGATGAACATCTTAAGCAAAAAAGAAGAACTCATTAATGAGGTATTCAATGAACTTTGGAGAAGAATAGTTGAACTTTCAACTGATAAAGATAGATACTTGCCTCTTTTAAAAGAATTTATATTTGAAGCTGCTCTCGGGTTGAATGGTGGAGAATTGAAAGTCTTCCTTAATGAAAGAGACTCAAAAGTTTCCGAAAGTATTTTGGAGGAAATAGCTACAGAAGTTGAGAAAAAGATCGGAAATAAGACAAATTTGCAGTTAGCAAACTCTACTATCAAAACTCAAGGTGGCGCAATAGTAGAAACTTTGGATGGAAGAATGCTTATAAACAACACTTTTGAAGCTAGGTTGGAAAGATTTCGAAGAAATCTAAGAGTTGATATAGCTAACATCTTGTTTAAGTGAAATTTTTTTGTTCAAGGTAAAATTTTTTGTGCTCCTAAAGCCTTTTTTCTGTATTAAAATTCGTTTTAATTAAAAAACTCCATTCAAAATATAGTGTAACAAAACGATAAAAAATATGAGATAAGAGGTGTTTCTTGCCGATCTATCCATTCCATGGATGAACTTTGAGTCCTTTTTTTTCAATGATTTTCTAAAATTTTTCACCATCGGTGAAAAAAATAATCCAAGGCAAGAGAGCAAAAAGACGGTTTTTACCTTGACCCAAAACCAAAGTAAAAATGTGTGAAAAGAAAGGAAGTAATAGAATAGTATAAAGCCTGAGAAGATGAGTGACGCAGCAAGTTTGAGTGCTTTCGATTTTCCAAGAAACACGGCTGTTGTCCTAAGTCCTGCATTCTTATCAGCTTCGTAATCTCCTGCTTGGTGAATACAATGTGAACCACCATAAATAAACATAGCACCGAAGGCCAAACTCGGAATAAACACATACTTGTTCGCTAAAATATTTCCTAGAATTATTGGGATCAACCCGAATCCGACTGCATGCATTAGTAAATCTACTACTGGTTTTCCTTTGAATCGAGTTGGGGGACAAGAATAAAATGTCCAAACTAGAATGTAAATAATCAATCCGATCATAAAATATAAAGAAATAAAAAAACCCAAAAGGAAACTGATGATCAAAAAAAACCCCATAATTGACATAGAGAACTTTTTAGAGATTTCTCCTGTTACAAGGGGTAAATTACTTTTTTCTATGTTTAATTTATCTGTATCAATGTCGACATATTGATTCTGAATAAATACAAACGAGTTTATGGCACAAAAGGCCAAAATAGATAATATAAAACTGATAAGTTGAAGATATCCGCCAAAAATAAACAACGAATAAAGAAGGAGGATCAAACTCCCTATCCAGTAGTCCACCCTGATCAGGTGAATAATCTTTTGCAAAAAACTTTCGTTGTTCTTGATGTTGTACGTTAAAAGATTATTTTGCTGATCGTGTTTTTCGTCTTTTTCTTTCATAGGTTTTTTAAAGTAAATTACAATGGATGTTACAAACAAAATGAATGATATTAAAAGGCCAAAATGATAGTCTTTTATATGAACGAATATAAAAAAGTAGGGGGGGGCATTAATACCTAACATTGATTCGATTGAGATAAGAAAGAACAGTAATCCGATAATTGAAATAAATATCGCGTCTTGATTATATATCACTTGGTTATAGATCATATAACGAAAAAAGATAACCCCTAGTGAAATTAGAAGTGTCATTAATAATATTGAAACGGTAGATTGAACATTAATCGTATAAAAGTGAATTAAATAATAAGAAAAAATATTCTCTATTACTAACCCCGCTAAAATAAAAACGGAGCCAAAGATAGCCATATGATATTTTTGTGACAGATAAACACTTCCCTTTGATCTAAATAGTGAAATTAACACCTGAGAACTTACTTTATATGCTTTTATCCTAATCTAAAATGACTTTATCCATAGTTGAATTAAAAAATACTTTATAACGTTCCATCTCTTTTAAAGCTAGATTTACACAACAATGACGGTATAAAAAAAAGAGATGTGATCTAATTTTAATTTGACTGTTCAGGTCATGAACTCCTCTATTTTCTGAAAAGCCTTTTCAAGAATTTCGACTTGTGGAAGGAACACCATTCGGAAATGTCCCGAACCATATTCTGGATCAAAGCCTGATCCATGGACAATTAATACTCCCGTTTTTTTTAATAGGTCAAGGACAAATTCCAAGTCGTTGTCCCATCTTTCGCCCAATTCTACCCTAGGGAACATATAGAATGCTCCTTCTGGTTTCGTAGCGTTAATTCCTTCAATTTCGTTTACTCTTTTTATTGCATAATCTCTTCTTTCCTTAAGTTTTTTATTCATCTCTTTGATATGATCTTGTGGACCTCTCAATGCCGCAATCGCTGCTTTTTGGGCTGGTGAATTCGTTGAAATCCTTATTCTAGCTTCTTTTACAAGGTTCTCCAATAAGTCACCCAATTTGTTTTCTGGATCATGTGAATACAAGTATCCTAATCTCCATCCGGGCTGCAAATAGGCTTTTGAAAAACCGTTCACCCCAATTACGGGCACGTCGCCAGAAATTGCAGCAGTACTTATATGTTTTTTGTCAAAAGTTATTTGGTCATAGATCTCGTCTGATATTACTAAGATGTCGTGTTCTCCAGCGAGATCGGAAATTTCCTTTAGCACCTTTTCTTTATATATCAAGCCAGTAGGGTTGTTTGGAGTAATAACAATCAAAACTTTGGTTTTATCACTTATTTTCTTTTGGATATCCTCAAGATCTGGGTTCCATCCCATATCCTCAATTGTGCGATACATAATTGGTTTTCCATCAAAAAATTCCGTCATAGAGATATAAGGCGGGTAAGCAGGTCCTGGTATTAATACTTCGTCGCCAGGATGAATAACAGCAGCCAACAAAAATGATAAAGCCTCTGAAACTCCAGCAGTTACAATAATATCCTCGGGTGAAATATCAATGTTATTGATTTTCTTTTCTTTCTCAGAAATAGCTTCTCGAAGCTCCAATTCTCCCCTTGGATCGGAATAAACGTTAAAACCTTCTTGAATTGCATCAATCATAGCGTTTTTTATATGTTGGGGGGTGTCGAAGTCATATTGGATAGGATCTCCAATATTTAAGTAAATTATCTCTTTACCTTCTTTTTCAAGTTTTTTCGCAGCAATTACAACATCGAGTATTGAGAATTCAAGTTTTTTGACCCTATCTGTAATTTTTACCAAGCTTTTTTCCTCCAAAAAGCTCTGGAAATTTTTTTTTGTGAATATTCTCTATTGATTTATAAATGAATTGAGTTTGTAATAATTTCCTTAGGGATTGTCATTTAACATCATTCAAAGGGGAGTTTTAATTGGCTTACTGGCTTCAGTGTATTGAATGTTCTCGAAAATATGAAAAACGGGATATTGTTTACACTTGTCCTCATTGCAACGGTCTTTTTGAAGTAAAATATGATTTAGATGAGGTCTCTAAAATAATAGCAGGTCATGAAGAATTTAAAAGAAGAAATCAAGGAATATGGAGTTATCGGGAAATATTACCAATCGAAAAAGAAACAAATCCAATTTCTCTCCAAGAAGGTGGAACTCCCCTTTATCACTGTAAAAAACTTGGAAATGAACTTGGGATCAAGAAACTTTATGTAAAACATGAGGGAATGAACCCAAGCGGAAGTTTTAAAGATAGAGGTATTAGCGTTGGTGTAACTAAAGCAATTGCCCTAAATTTTGATGCAGTTGCTTGTGCATCAACAGGAAACACAAGTGCCAGCCTAGCCATGTATTCTGCATATGCAGGAATTAAATGCTTTGTATTGCTTCCTGAAGGTGCTGTTGCCATTGGAAAAGTCTCTCAAGCTATGATTCACGGAGCTGAAATAATAAAAATAAAAGGAAATTTTGACTTCGCTCTTGAATTAGTAAAATCTCTAACCACTGATCCAGAAAAAGGTATCTACCTTTTGAATTCAGTGAATCCATTTAGACTTGAAGGCCAAAAGACCATTGGTTTTGAGATTTTTGAGCAGTTAGGTGAAGTACCCGATAACATAGTTGTTCCAACTGGAAATGCAGGAAATATTTCTGCAATTTGGAAAGGGATAAAAGAATTCAAATACCTTGGATTTATCGAAAAAATTCCTAGGATGATTTCTATCCAATCTAAAGGGGCTTCACCTATTGTTAGAGCAATAAAAAATAATTATGAAAAAATACAACCAATTCTTGCACCGGAGACCATTGCCACGGCTATTCGAATAGGTAACCCTGTAAATGCACCAAAAGCTTTGAGAGCAATCAAAGAAAGCAACGGAATTGCATTGGCTGTCTATGACGAAGAAATTATTCAGGCACAAAAGGATCTGGCTAGATTGGAAGGCATTGGAGTGGAACCAGCAAGTGCTGCAAGCATTGCTGGAGTAAAGAATCTCTTTAAAAATGGCCAAATAGATAAGGATGAAAAAACGGTTTGCATTGCTACTGGGCATGTTCTAAAAGATCCAGATGAAATTGTTGCAGTTTGTAAAGAACCTATGAAATTATTTGAAGATGAGGAATCATTGCGGGCATTTGTAGAAAAGAGGCTCAGTAGTTTTTGATTTTTTGAAAAGAACGTTTTAGTGATCAAATTATTAGTTCAAAGATTATGCAAGTCAGGAAACAAGGGTATGAATGAGATAAGAATGCTTTACCAGAGATTTTTCGTTTGAAAAGTAAGGAAAGGTTAAAAAAAGTAGTTCTTCTTCTGTGGCAGTATGCGCTCGACAAAAATAAAACCCTCCGCTCAGGAAACGTCGTTCTCTCAAGTATATTTCTGTCTCCTAAGAAAGGGAAAAACTCTCAGAGGAGACCGAAATAGTGTGATGGTGAATGCGGGAAGTGGTCCAAAAATAGCTAAGATGAAGTAACTTGAAAAAAGAAATTATCAAAATATGGGATTTTTCATACTTCAGTCATAACAGGACTACCGACATACATAAGGGCGTGTTCGAATCATATAAATATGAACAAGAAGAGAAAAGAGATCACATTCATGACCGAAGCTTGAAAAAGGCCTTAATTGTTTAATAGATGAAAATGGTCAGTTAAATTACTCAACCGAAATTTCCGTCCCATCATCAGATGGCTTACTGGATTTAAGTTTCGGAATTCTAACCTCTAAAACGCCATTCTTATAGCTTGCCTTTGCCTGTTCAGGAATGACTTCTGCGGGTAGATCCATTTTCTTGTAAAATCTATCAGATGCTTTGATTTCAAGTTCGTTTTTAGTAGTTTTTAATTTTATTTCGTTTTTCTCAACTCCAGGTGTTTCCGCGACAATAACTACTTCGGTATTCGTTTCCATGATATCAACTAAAGGTTCACGCTCTTCTTTGATAAATGATTCACTTTCATTGTAAGGAGTACTAGGCATATTTCCAAATTTCCTTATCTGGGGCTTTCCATCAGGACCAATCGTCATGGACCAACCATACACAATCGGACCTTTTTTCTCCAATCCACTTGGTAATTTGAATTTTGGAAAAAACTTTTCGAAGTCCTCTATGTCTTCAAACGGGCTAGGAGGTCCACTTCCATAAAATTCCTTCATCATTTCCTCCATAATTTCTCTGATTTCCTCAAAAATATCAAATGGGTCGCTTGGATATCTTTTTTTACGCCTCTTGCGCCACCAATCACCCATAAAAAACACCTCCGTTAAAATAAAAAATAAGATGTGAATTTGACGTTTCACATCATTCCTGGTGGCATTCCACCGGGCATACCTGGAGGCATACCTGGAGGCATACCTGGAGGCATACCTGGAGCACCCTTTACTTCCCTTGCAGCAATTACATCGTCTATCCTTAGGATCATTTCTGCGGCTTCACTCGCAGATTTCAATGCGTGCATTTTCACTCTTTGCGGTTCAATAACACCGGCCTCTTTCATATCGATCGTTTCTCCTGTAAAGACGTCGATGCCGAACCATTTTCCTTCTTCTTTTTCGTGTTCTGCTCTTAGTTTTACAATTACATCGATAGGATCAAGGCCTGCATTTTCTGCAAGTGTTCGTGGGATACTTTCGATTGCTGCAGCAAAAGCTTCAATTGCGAGTTGCTCCCGTCCACCAACTGACCCTGCATAGTCTTTTAGAATTTTTGCCAATTCTACCTCGATGGCTCCTCCGCCAGCCACGATTTTTGCATCTTCGATCACATCTCTGGTTACGCACAATGCATCATGTAGTGATCTCTCAGCTTCATCTACTACCTGCTCGGATCCCCCCCGAATTACAACCGAAACTGCTTTGGGATTTTTACATTCTCTTACATAGCATAATTTTTCATCACCGATTTTGACTTCTTCGACCAATCCTGCCTCGCCTAAGTATTCACTGGACAAATCGTCAATATTGGTAAGGATTTTGCTACCTGTTGCTTTTGCTAATTTTTCCATATCTGATTTTTTGACTCGCCTAAAAACCATTATGTCTGCTTTGGCTAAGTAATATTGAGCTAGGTCATCTATACCTTTTTGACAAAAGATCACATTTGCTTCAGAATTTGTGATTTTGTCAACTAGATCTTTAAGCATTTTCTGCTCTTCATCTAAGAATGCTTGCATTTGTAATGGGTCCGAAATGCGAATTTCTGCATCAAATTCGGTTTTTTCGATTTCAAGAGAAGTATTAATAAGCGCAATTTTAGCGTTTTTAACTTTTTTCGGCATGCCGGCATGGACTATTTCTTTGTCAATGACCATTCCATCAACTAGTTCTGTATCAGTAATTCCTTGGCCTTTCTTTTTAATGACACTTACTAAATCAATATCAGCGATAAATTTATCTATTTTTTTCTCTTTGATTCTTTTTACTGCATTTACTGAGATATCAGCGAAATGATCTTTTGCTACTGATACGGCCTTTGAGTTCATGCTAGTTATTGCCACTTTTTTAAGCATTTCTTCATCTTCTGGATCTACAGGTATTGCGAGTTCTTCAAGAAGCTCTTTTACTTTGTCAGATGCCTTTTTGTAACCCGAGACAATTACAGTAGGATGGATTTTCTGATCTAAAAGTTCTTCACTTTTCTTCAATAATTCACTAGCTATAATTACAGCTGTTGTTGTACCATCTCCTACTTCATCATCTTGGGCTTTAGCAACTTGAACCATCATTTTCGCCGTGGGATGCTGTACCTCAATTTCATTGAGAATAGTAGCTCCATCGTTTGTAATCAGTACATCACCAAGAGAATCTACAAGCATTTTATCCATACCGCGTGGTCCAAGGGATGAACGAATGGCTTCCCCTATGATTCGGGCCGCTAGTATGTTATTCCTTTGCGCATCTCTTCCCAAGGATCTTTGGGTTCCTTCTCTCAGGATAATAATAGGTGTCTCAGGTGCTAATTGTGCCATAGATACTAAACCCCCTTGTTTTTTATTTTACATAGCATGTGTACGAGGTCTTAAATGACCGATTTTATGATTTTGAGACTTGAGAAATAGCTTGGCAAATGTAAATGTGCATGCACTTATATATAAACTTTTCTATTTTCCATTTTGACTCTATTTACGAGAAGTCTCCTTTCTCCAGAGAGGGGATGAATCTCAGCCTCTTTATATATTTTTCTCCAAAAAACTTGGATGAACGGATACATATAACAAACTGGGAAAATAAACGTTCACATAAAATATCAATAAAAAAAGAGCTTTAACTATACCGAAATGCAGAACCGGTCGGTTATTTTGAAGGACGCATCGTAATCCTTTCCGGATAAATTTTGCAAAGGGTTGCTAAAAAAGATTAAAAGATTAAAAAGGATAAACATAAATTTGTAGACTACCTTCATCCAATATAAAAGTTTAAAGAATCTATAACAAGATGAAAAAAATGAGGCTTTTTCAAGAAATAACGCCTAATCTAAATTTTGTTCTTACCTACTTTCTTTTTGTAATTTTGGTATTAGGCCTTGTAATTTATTTAGTTCGAGTTAATTCATCAAAAAAATTTGTAAGACCTTTTAACTTCTTAAACGAAATACCGGAAGAAATAAAGAATGAAACGAAAAATCACGGAATAAATATTGATGGGGAAATCATAAATTTTGATGAACTGCAAAATTTGCACATTAGTGACACAAAGAGGATTTTAATCATCCTATCTTCATTTTTCTTAAGTTTGCTTGTAACATACTTTTCACCATACCTATGGGTATTAACAATTATTTTAGCTATTTTCCTTTTGATCACTACAATTCAAGTGAGTAAAAGGAATTTGGGTATTGGGAACGTTGAAATGTATAGAAAAGGTTCAGAAGTTGTTGAGACAATCGCCCACAACTTTCAGATAGCGCATATGGAAACAGGCTGTATTAATCTTTTAAAAACAAAGGATTCATTCTTAGATTATTTGGGTGCTCAGGCATATTTAGAATTGGAGGATATCAAAAACTCCTCTTGGATACTTAATGTCAAGATATGGTGCGTTAGCAAGAATCAAGATACACGTCCTAAGAAATATTTCTTCCATGTAAATAACGAAAAAAATCCGAATAAAATACGAACAAACCTCTTGGATGACAATTTTTTCAATCCAAAAGAACTGGAGATAATTTCTACTCAAGTAGGAAAATTCGGAACTAAAATAACTATAGAATTCAAAAATCAGATCATGAAATCAAGTCTAGACTTCAAAATAGAGGAACCACATCGCGTAACTGAAGAAAAAAACAAAATAATTCTTGAAGCGTTTCAATTTCTTCACCATATTACAACAAAGTGCCTTAATCGCGACATATAACTTTAAAATTTCAAGAATGGGATATATCACATTCATCACTTTAAATCTGAGATATATTTTTACTTCCATATATTGTGAAATACAACTTTTATTGGAGGTCGAATTTTTGCCGAAAGTAGGGGTAGTCCTGAGTGGCTGTGGTGTATACGATGGTACAGAAATCCATGAAGCGGTAATTACACTTTTAGCTCTTGATCGAGCTGGTGCAGAAATTATTATGATGGCGCCAAATATTCCTCAAATGCACGTTGTAAACCACTTAACAGGGGAGGCAGCTGAAGGCGAAACAAGAAACGTATTAGTAGAGTCTGCACGCATCGCACGTGGAAATGTTAAAGATATGAAAGATGTAAAGGGCGACGATTTGGATGCATTAATTTTCCCAGGTGGATTTGGAGCTGCGAAGAATTTGTCAAACTTTGCAACCAAAGGAACTGGAATGCAAGTTGATCCCGAAGTCGATCGGCTATTCAAGGAGATGTTCGCTAAAAAACCACTAGGGTTAATTTGTATTTCGCCAGCTATTGCCGCGAAGTCTGGAGGAGATAAAGGCGTAAAACTAACGATTGGCACTGATAAAGACACAGCTGCAGCATTAGAGACGATGGGGGCTCAACATATAGATAAACCTGTGACCGATATTGTTGTGGATGAGGAAAATGAAATCGTTACAACACCTGCCTATATGTTAGGACCACGTATCTCCGACGTAGCTACTGGTATTGAAAAGTTAGTTGATCAAGTTCTAAAAATGATATAAGCGCGTATTTTTGAAATTAAAGGACTGCTTAATTGAGCTGCAGTCCTCTTTTTTTTATAACCTATGACATATATGATAAAGATCGAAAAGAGTATGCGTATACTCAATTACTAATAGTGAAAAATGATGAAAGTGGTTCTTATTAACCCATCTGCTACTACTGAACTCGAAGGTTCATGGGTACCATTAGGACTGCTGTATATCGGAAATATGCTAGTTGAAAACGGAGTAAATGTTAATATCTTAGATAATGGCGTTGAACAATTGAACGAGGACGAGTTAGTTAAACGGATAATTAATAAAGAACCAGATGTCGTAGGATTTACCACCATGACTGTTACTGCATTAGAATCCAATAAAATTGCCCAGGCTGTAAAAGATGAACTAAAAAATGTCAAAATTGTGTATGGAGGTTACCACGCAACTATAAATCATACCAGAATTTTGGAGAACCACAATTTCATAGATATAATTGTCCGAGGAGAAGGTGAATACTCAATTTTAGAATTGATTGATGCGTTAGAGAAAAATCACAGTCTTGAAGGAATTAGAGGAATAACTTTTCGCGAAAATGGTAGAATACACGTCAATCCAGAAAGAGAATTTATAAAAGATTTAGATGCAATACCCATTCCTAACCGGGATCTTATACCCTATGAGTACACTTGCATGTTTAATGGTATTAAGACAGCAGTGCGAAAATTTACTTCTATCATTTCTTCGAGGGGATGCCCATACTCCTGCCGTTTCTGTTGTGCACCATCTTACTGGAAAAGGCGATATCGACAAAGATCACCTGAAAACATCGTTGAAGAATTATTATATTTGGAGAGCAAAGGATTCGGTCAACTTTTTTTTGTGGATGATAATTTTGGTCTGAATTACAAGAACCTTATCAAATTATGTCAATTAATGAGAAAAGAAAAGCTAGATTTATATTGGGCTGCTGAAACACGAGTGAATGCTGTACGCAAAAAAGCATTCTTAGAGATGCAAAAAAGTGGTTGTACTTCCGTCTATTACGGAATAGAGAGTGGAGTACCCAGAATTCTTGAATACTACAACAAGCAGATCACCCCGCCGATGGTAGAAAGAGCTGTAAAAATTGCAAAAGAATGCGATTTTGACATTATTGGTGCATTTATCCTTGGTGCACCTACTGAAACACTATCTGAAATGCAACAAACAATTAAATTTGCTGATAAGCTTAACTTAGATTTTCCTTGCTTATACGTTCTTGGAGCAAGTCCAGGGACATCAATTTGGGAAGAATTGGTCGAAAAGGGGTATATTGATGAAGATATCTTCTGGGAAAAAGGTATTTTAGTACCAGATGTTCATCCTAAAACCGTTCCTACAAAAATCATTCAGCGCCTTATTAAAAATAGTTACATACATTGGTTCATACGTCCGAAATACATAGCTAGGCAAATAACCCGATTCCTATCGCCGCGAAATTCCTATCGCCGCGCTTTGTTAAAAACAGGCTTAAGTTTTTCCAATATTCCGAAAATTTTCCGATATTACAGAGAAATAAGTAGCATTACAAAAAATTAAAATTAGGGACTTTCGAAAGATAGGATCAATACTGTAGTTTGCGTTTATTCAGCAACTAACAAATTTTCTGCTTCAGGAGTGAGAGAAATCTTTTGTTTTTTCCAATCTGCTGTTATTAGTCCTCTCCACTCCAGTAATCTAAGAAAATGTCTAGTCTCCACAAAATTCTTGTTTAATGAAGAAGCGATTTTACTAATGCTTTCCTCTTTTTCTCCATGGATTTTTATGACTTTCAGTGAATTTTCTAGGCTTGCGGCTATTCTTTTCAAAAGAGCCTCTAAAACTTCTTTTAGCCCCTGATCTTCAAGTGCACTTGTTGGGAAAACTGGAATTCTTTGATCTAATCCTAAAGCTCTGAGAACTTCTTTAGGAGGGCGCGTAGTTGGTAGATCTTGTTTGTTAGCCGCGATCACGATTGGAACATCGGGTAGAAGTAACTGTATTTCATCCCAAATCTTCTTTGCATCATCATCCTTTTCAGGTTCGTTACTGTCAACAACAAAAAGGACGCCATCTGCACCTTTCGACAAGATACGCCGAAGAATTTTGAACCTCTTAAGGCCTGGTGTTCCAAAAAGGAAAAACTTAATTCCACTTATTTGTACAATACCGTGATCCAACGCAATTGTTGTACCTCTTCGATCAATGTGCATACTTTTCCCTTTTGAAAGGGTCTTCACTAACGTTGTTTTTCCAGCATTGTATGAACCTGTTATCAAGATTTTAATCATAATCCCTCCAAGTAACTAGCAGACTATTGATTTCAGTTCTTTCATTTAAAAAATTTGTAACTATTTAGGATGAGACTCAAAAATATGGTGTTCACATCTTTTCAAGTTAATCATATAAATTTCTTTTAATCTCTTTTATC
>JAECRX010000257.1 GCA_016292335.1 Candidatus Sifarchaeum subterraneum
CGCAATTCATCCCCATCCTATCGGATAGGGGCATCTTACGAGGTAGATGATAAAATAAGTTCAACATTGCTTAGTTTTTGAGAAATGGTCGACATATAAAACGTGAAAATTATTGTATAAATCATTAATCATGCTTTGAGATTAACAGCATAATAATTAAAAAAATTCGGGGAATGGAATTAACAGAAAAAATAAAAACTTAGAAGAAAGAATCATACTTACTTAAAATTAGTTTCTGTTATCGAGTTATCGCAAAGCAGATCGATTTAGATTAAACTCATCAAAAGCTTTATGAGTACCTAGAGGCTGAACAGATATGTGCCCCTGCCAAATTATTGAAAGGAATGATATCGAATGGATGAATTCATGGAACTAGTTTTACCACCAACTCATTTCTCAGGGTTTTCTTATCCTTTTAAAGATGCTCAATTTGTCATATTTGGGGTTCCTTTCGATGGTACGTCGACATATCGACCTGGTTCGCGCTTTGCTCCAGATGAAATTCGTCAAGCTTCTTACAATATTGAGCGCTTCAGTTTAGTTGCCTTTAGAGATCTAGATGAAATTAAAATTCATGATCCAGGAAATATTGATGTTATTATTGGAGATATCACTACAACGCTTCAAAGAGTTACAAAAATTAGCAAAAAAATAGTCGAGAATGAAAAAAAAATTGTCATGATGGGAGGAGAGCACAGTATAACCTATGGTTCTATAAAAAGCATAGAAGATGTGAGAAATACTGCAATTATCCAATTTGATGCACACATGGATATGAGAACTGAATATTATGGTGATCATTTTTCACATACTACTTTTATGAGGCGAATTTTAGAATCTACTAGCGTGGAAAAAATCATACAGATTGGAATTAGGGCTATATGTGAAGAAGAATATAAGACTATGCGATCACGCGAAAACAAATTACACGTATTTACAATGAATGATATTTTGAAAAATGGAAAACTGGAAATTATGCGGCAAATAAAAAGTTGCCTCGAAGGGATGGATTACATTTACATAACAATTGATATGGATGTTCTAGATCCAGCTTATGCCCCGGGTGTAGCTAATCCAGCACCGGGGGGCATCAATTATAATCAACTAATTTACCTGTTAAAGGCTGTAATAGATGAAAGAGCAATTGGCCTTGACCTTGTTGAAGTTTGTCCGCCCTATGATAATGGTATCACTGTTATTAGTGCTGCTAAAATTCTTTTTGAGGCCATTACCCTAATGTCACGAAATTCAAAGTGATGTCAAAAAAGATTTTAGAATAAGCCAAATCAATCTGAAAATATTTTTTTCAAGTTTGGATAGACCACTAGGTGAATTATTTCGTTTAAAAAATCAATAAAAAGGAATAAGAAATTCAATACAAATAAACTCTATCTAGAGATTCCTCTTGTTCCCAAGGAACGTAGATGATAGCTACGATAACGCTTCCAAACTTTTTCTTTGGAACTTTCATCCATTCAACAGCTGTATTTACTTCCGAAAGTTCAAGATTTCTAATTTTTGCCATTTCATTTAATTTTTCCTTAAGAGATTCTTGTATATATTTTTCCCCGTTAAAACTATGTTCTTCTGCTATAATGCCGAATTGAGTTCCATCGTTCCCTTTTACCAAACCCCATGCAAGTCCAGCTCCAATGGTCTCACCTGATTCACCATCCATCCGTGCTAAAACACAAAACGTTATTGTGCCTGGAGTGATTTTCATATTTTTAACCTGTTGAGCATCTGGAGGAAGAATCGATGAGACAGGGACAAGATTGCAATTTTCGATCTTTGCAGCCATTAAAGCTGCATCAAAAGCATTTAAAGTTGAGACTGAACTTATTGCTTTACCTTTAGTCACAAAAAATTTTTTCGGCAGAAACATTCCGTGGAAAAATTGATTTTCAGCCACTCAAGTATAGCCTCCAATTTTTAATTTGGTGTAGAAATCAAGTAAAGGAATATTAATTTTCATGCAATTGTACACACTGATATTTTCATTTAAATACCTTTTCACAAAAGATATATAGTACGAAAACCGTTTTACAGACTTATTTGATCCTTTTAGAAATAATAGAGCCAATATATAGTACGAACCCCGTTTTACAGACTTATTTGATCCTTTTAGAAATAATTAAACCAATATATAGTACTACATCCACTTTACAGATTTATTTGGTCCTTTGAAAACTAATTGAGTCAATATATAATACGAACCCCGTTTTACAGATTTATTTGATCCTTTTAGAAATAATCGAGCCAATATATTGTCTATCAATGGGGAACTGGCAGAAAAAATTCGAGAGAAGATTCACTAAAAAATTATAATAGTCCGAGATAAAAATATTGATTTATGTTGGAAAATTGGCTGTTTATAGTATGTATTAACGTTTATCTTATTTCTTATTTATTTGAAAAGAATTCTTCAATTTCATCTTTTATGACAGATATGTGTGTAAATAAAGGTTGAATTATCCTTCTTCTTATCCACGGAGTAATCTTTTCAAATGTGTTTCTGGAAAGATATCGTCTATCTGCGAGAAGTACGATACCATAATCATTTTTATGGCGATAAATTCTTCCAATCCCCTGATTAACAGTCTTTATTGCATCATCAAAGTACCATCTATCCCCCTTCCCCTTTTCTTTACGGTTATAATAGGTCTTACGGGCACTTATAACAGGATCTTTTATATTTGCATAAGGCACGCCCACTACTATAACAGCTCTTCCTTCATCATCTGGAAAGTTTACCCCTTCAGATAATTTACCTCTTAAAACGGCGAATAAGACGCCTCCAACATGTTCTTTTGATATTGATTTTCGATAATCCTCAAGTATCGTTTCAGCAGGAGTTTTCCCCTCTTCAACAAAGAGGGGCTTCTTTACATCTGATAAACACTTGTGTTTTGTCCAAAAATTAATATATTCATTCATAATGTGATAGGAAGGGAAAAAAATCAGTATTCCTCCGGGGATTAAAGGAATCAATTCGTTTAATATTTCACCATATTCTCTAATGTTGGACTCTTCAAAGCGTGAAGCCCATTTTGTGGTTAGCCAGAGATTATTACCGTGAGGAATTATAGCCCCTAAAACATTCTTTTGCTCCACAATTCCTTCATAACTCTTTTTGAAATTGCTTTTAATACCTAACATGTCTTCAAGATGGCTAAGAGGACTTAATGTTGCTGATGTTAAAATGGTTGAATGGGCATCATGCACGATTTGAAAAGCCAATGAAGGGTCTAAGCACCTATATTCTAATCTTTTACCGACTATTTTACCTTTCCTTGATATTCTAGGTTCTACCACAGCGATATATGCTTCTGGATTTTGCTCAAACATCAAATCGAATAAATTATAGATCGTCCTTAAGTATACACGGATCCCTCTCTTTTTACCTTCCGCCTCTGATTCTTTTTTGTCTCTAATTATTTTAATATCCTCAGGCCCAAACTCCATAAAATCGTGTAATTCGGGTAAGTTGTAGTTGATTAATTCAATAAATTCCTTCCCAATCCAAAATCTTTCCTCAAGGTCATCTAAAAATTTTTGAAGCTGGTAAAGAAAGGTTTCAGTTATTAGTGACGCTTCTGAATTGAGGGTTTCATCGATTGCTTGCTTTATCACCCAGTCATTTAAATTACGACTCATTACCGATAAGCAAACATTCTCGACATTATGTGCCTCGTCCAGTATTAAAATTCGATTGAAAAGCTCTATCCTTGCCATGTTGCGGATATGCGGATTGAAAATATATTGATAGCTTAGTACGACCACGTTTCTGAATTCTGAAAGCCATTTTGCTAATTCATAGGAACAAATCATTTCCTTATTGCCAAATTCTCTTAAACTTTCTAAATCCATTGTTAACGGCATGGATGTTAATAAGTCGATATCTTTTTTAGGGCCCCACCATTCACAAGCGCCTTC
>JAECRX010000258.1 GCA_016292335.1 Candidatus Sifarchaeum subterraneum
ATTGTCAATCCTTTTTAAATATGGCAAAAGGATTCATTATTTCTGAATTTTTTGTTCAGATCTGTTCCAAAAGTTGTTTTAAAACTTTTTGATTCTTTTATAACTTTTCTCGTCCTTTGCGGGTCATCCGAAAACTATCTCAAGCGTTGGACTCTCACGGATAGCTCGTCTCACGCACAAGAACGTATTAAGAATGATATAATCGCAGTATTTCATCATTGCATAATTCTTTTTTTTTTTAAATTCAAACTAAAATTGATAAACAACATGAAAACAATGAGAGAGTCAACATTCTCCTATTCCGGAATTTTAATTCGGACGGGATTCGCAAATTCTTGAAGAAAATCCCCTAAAAAATCCATGCAAAACTTAATTCTAAAGATCTTGTGTTATCAAGACAAGCAGAAGCATTATTCATAAATGAACTTCCACTCACACCAGAGGCCAGGGGGTCGAGGATCAGGAGGTGCAAAGATACATTCCACTTTAACTCTTTCATCTATAGCGTTGGCGAAACTCTGGAAACTTTTCTGATGCATAGCTTTACAGGGGAACACTTTTCTACCGCTCCTCAATCTCGCCTCCTGTGGTGGACAATTCGGAACTCTTATAATTGCATTGTCTCGCGCCTCTTCTATCTCATAACCTGTAATTATCGTCCAAGGGACGTAACGGAGGGCTTTAATGACAGGGGAAATCCCACCGCCTTTTATGTTAAACCTTCTCTTAATATCTCGCCCCAATCTAGAGGCTAGGTCTTCCCATATCTCTTCATTTAGTTTTACAGCCTTATCCAAACCAAATCGATCCTCAACACCTAAAAACCATAAGGCATCCACAAGCCTATATTGCCTCAACATAAAGAATATATATTCTTCGAGCTCGCTCCTCGACATTTTAGAAAAATCCATCTCGATCACACCGATTCTAAAAGCTTGATCAGATTTATTGCTATTCTCGTAAAGATCTTAATCTCATGCATTGTTGATTTTTCTTTCCGATCAAATCTGTCGGGAAACGTAGTAAATTAACGTTTCTTGAAATCTACTAATTCTAATACCGTCTTATCATCAATGAACTTTATCATTTTTCTATCTTGCTCATTTAAAATTTTAGATCAGAAAGTTAAAACATGACATGTACTCAGATATCAAAAAAATAATCTCTGCTTCAATTATCTTGTTTTCCGGCAGATTATTCAGTATCAGGTCTTTTCTTGCATTATTCATGTAGAATAATTAAAAAAAAAAGAAAGTGGTTATCCCCCTTATTCTCGTATATTATTATGTGTAGATTTTGTGTATCAAAGATGGCCTAAGTGCAAATTTTTGCCACAAGTTCGACAAGATCATAAACTTTCATATCTATGTTGTTCTTTGCTGCTGCTTCTCGCAAGTTAAATGTGCAAAACGGACATGGCGTAACTAAAATCTTAGCACCAGTTTCTTCAGCCTGTTTGAGACGCTCGGTAGCAGCTTCGAGAGCTGAATCTTTATATTCTGCTCGCACTCCTCCACCAGCACCGCAACAGGCACTAGTTTCTCTGTTTCTTAGTGGGATTTCTCTTACTTCTACTCCAAGTTTCTTTAAGACCTCGCGAGGTTCATCATACACTTTCATGTGACGCCCTAAGTGACATGGGTCATGATACGTAACTACTATCTTTTCGCCGTTCTTTGGCTTTAATTTTCCTTCATCGATCCATCTATTTAAGAGTTCTGGGAAATGTAATATTTCCACGCCGTTTAAATCGATGCCTAGAAGCTCATAGTCTTTTCTAATAGTTCTGTAACATCCTGCACAAGATGTAGTGATGATTTTCGCCCCTGATTTTTTTATCAATTCTGCATTCTTTTCTGCAAGGGCTTTAGCAACCTCTCGGTGGCCAGTTCTTAGTAAAACTGAACCACAGCATAATTCATCCCCAATAACAGAGTAACCTCCTTCAGGGTTAACTGTTTCTATAAGGTTTAGAGTTGCTTTTGCCGTACCTTGTTCCCTGTATGACGCCATGCAGCCTACAAAATACATTAAATCTCCTTTTTGAGGTAATTCTTTAGATGCCCATGATGTTCTTTCTTCTTTTGCTTCACCAAGCGGATTATTCTCTTCTCTGATACGTTCTTCGATATAATGATGAGATTTACGTCCTAACCCAAGGTCTGCCAAGTCAGCTCTGGCAGCCTCTATTATATCAACCGTTTTTGTGCCAGCAGGACATCTCCATTCACAATAACCACATGTTGTGCAGAGATACAAGCGATCAGCAATATATTCACTTGGTTCAAGGTCGCCTTGCAACATGCCCCTTACCAACATCATTCTACCACGGGGGGATCCGGTATCCCACTCACTGAAACCCCAAGTAGGGCAAAGAGGTCTACAGAACCCACATCTCATACATCTCATTATTTCTCGTTCGGCAAAGGGTTCCAGTCTTTTTAATTTCGATTCTTCTTTCGGTTCCGTTGTCATGTAAATCGTCTCCTCTAAGTAAGATTTTTTTTTCTTCTACTGATTATCCTCCTTTTCCTTTCCCTGGATTTAGGATCATGTTTGGATCAAACAATTTTTTAATTCCCCTCATGATCTTCACAGAAGCATCGCCGTGTTCTCTATCGATATATTTCGCACGTATCAACCCGATTCCATGTTCACCTGTAACTGAACCGCCTAGAGGGAGTATGATATCTTCATACAAGATGTCCATACCTTTAAAAAATACGTCTCTTTGTTCTTCTATTCTCTCATCGAAGCAAAATGTGGGATGCATATTTCCGTCACCTATATGGCCAAAGTTTCCCAAATCCATGAAATCTTCCGCTCCAAGCCTTGCAGGAATTTCTTCAATTGCTTTAGCAGCTTGAGGAAGTTTGGTTATTTGTACAGTACAATCTTCCATGCAGGTAGTTGGACGGAGTCTAGCTAACGCTGGTAAAGCAGCCTTTCTAGCAGTAAGCAACTGAGTTCTGTGTGCCGCATCCTTTGCTTTTTCTTTGTATATTGGATTCTCTTTTTCACAAAGTTTAAATCCTGCTTCAAGATCTGCTTCAGCTGTATCTTTAGCACCATCGAAATCAAGAATAATAGTATATCCCACGGGGTATTCTAGCCCAGCATAATCGAATGCTGCTCTCGTCGTAGTTTCATTCAAGAACTCTAGCATGCATGGTATTGTTGTCATAGTAGAACGAACTCGAACTGCTGCCTTAGCTGCATCCTCAACCGTTTTAAAGATGAAGAATGCCGTCGCATGGTGCTCAGGGAGTGGAGTCAGTTTTAATCCAACCTTTGTGATAACACCTAATTGGCCTTCTGAGCCAACCATTAAGCGAGTGAGGTCAAACTGACTAACTGACTTAATTGTCGTTGAGCCCGTCTGGATAATTTCTCCTGTCGGGAGTACTACTTCTAACCAAAGCACATGGTCTCTTGTGGTGCCATACTTCATCGCCATGTTTCCTGCGCTGTTATTGGCAACCATACCGGCTATTGTGCAAGCAGGGCTCGAAGCTGGATCGGGTGGAAAGAAGAAACCATGTTTCGCGAGTTCTTCATTTAACAGGTCACAAACAACGCCCGATTCTACTTCGACAGTAAGGTTATGTGAGTCAATCTCTAAGATCTTATCGTTCCTAGACATATCAAGGACAATCCCACCCATGATAGGTATAGGAGATCCCGATGCACTTGTTCCAGCTCCACGAGGGACTACTGGTATTTTCTCTCTATTTGCAAGTTTCAATATCTCGGATACTTGTTCAGCCGTTTTTGGGATAACTACCACATCAGGTGAATGCTCAAAAATTGTTGAATCCCTTGAATAGACATATAATTCCTCAGGTCGTGTAATTACATTTTTTAAACCTACAATATTTTCCAGTTCGCTAATAATCTTTGGTGTAACTGGATTATACTTCATAGATAGATCCTCCATCAAAGAGAGAGGAGATTTAGCAGTTGATCTCCTTTTTATTTAAGATGAAGAAACGAGGTTATTTAAATTTTTATAAAATTATCTATAATGTTAATATGCTCACTAACCATAACAGTCAATTTCTATTACTATTTTTTCTTAGTATCCTTAACACCATGCCAGTGTAAAGAGTGCGCAGGCGCCTTCTATGATCCCACTGGCACGGTTCTCGAACGTAGCAAAATGGAACAATCACCCTGCTTGCCGAAGTGGCAGCCCTAGAGACACAATTCCCAGCCCAAGCCCTGATTCAGGGTCGGGGACGCTTAGTAGCTGTCAGAGTACGTAAGATAGTACGTCCTCTTGAGGTTAAAGAAAGCCGGATACAGGAAATCCGTATGCCAGGTTTATCATCCTCATAAGTTGTTAAGTTTTATCATTGCTATAACACGTAAGGCTGCTTAAAAAAAAGTTTTGGAAAAAGTTTTTGATGTTCATGGTCTATCTCTTATGCGCTTTGTTCTCGCTGATGGGCATAGAACAAAACTTTGTGGCTGGTATTGTAAAGAATGTGGACTTTTTTTGCACATCCAGACAGGTACAGAAGTTGAGATTGAACTTGACAAAGAAACAGTATTGAAAGCAGTAGCCACTGCAGTACTTTTTATCGATGATGAAATGCTCATTGAGCACTTGATTGAGCAATTAGAACTGTAATATCGCTTAAACTCAAATTTGTTCAATATTTTAAAAATGGACGTCCCATTAAAACATATTCTATGAAATTAGCCCGTTTCGCAGTCTTTACAATTTTCTCAAACCTTTTGTTGATATATTTTGGATCGACATTTAGTTCTGAAACGTCAATTTCGTCACAAACATTTTTTAAAAGTCTATCAAAATCATAGAGTAAATACTTTTTTCCATCTATCGTATCTACGTGGGCTAATCCCGTTTTACGGGCTGTCTTGACTTCACCGTAATATGTGTATAACGCTGGCTCGTATTGTAACCGTCCCTTTTTCACCAAGTCTCTAAGAAATTCTAACCCAAATTCAGTATGACCCAACTCTTCCAAACGTGCTATCAATGCAGCGATAACGTCATCGTCTGATGATACTGTTTTAACACCAACAATCCGTGGACTCTTTAATGCAGTTTCTAATTCTTCCTCACTTAATTTTGGTTTTGGCACTTCCTCAAGAATATCCTCTTCTCTACGTACCTCTATTTCCTCAATTGCTTCTTTTGGTTTCTTAGGAGTTTCTTTGGGAGGTTTAACTACTTCAGGTTTTACTTCGGGAACTTCGGGAGTTATGGCCTCGATAAGTCCTGCAGAGATAAGTTCCTCTTTTAACCGTTTTACATCATCTTCAGTTAAAGTTTCATGTTCTGTAAGCAGCCAACGAGTTTTAAATAATTGAATAACTTTTTTCAGGTCTGGAGCTACGAGTACAAAGTTACCAGTTTCAAGACGAGGTAATTTATTCATGATTTTTGCTGCGCGGGTTTCACCGGCACCTGCCGAAACTATGTGTTCAATGGCCTCACGGGATTGGCGGGCTGTAATTCTCCCTATGGCGAAGGTGTTCATTTGCTCAAATGCCTTATAATCGACATCCTTTGGTGATTGTGTAGCAATAATGCAGATGACTCCATATTTTCGTGCCTGACGAAAGATTAATTTTAGCCCTTCCTTAGGCCCTGGTTTGACGGTACCGGAAGGACAGAACGGCGCGATTTCATCAATGAAGAAAATTAGACGTGGTTTTTTAGAGGAGCCCTGATGGATCATCCAATCATATAATCTATTGACCAAGATTGAGATAAAAAAATGCCTTTCTTCATCAGTTGTTAAGGTCTTGAGAAAGAAGACATTGATAGGAGTACGCCCTTTTTCGGGTTTTATTAACTTGGTGATATCTAATCTCTCACCTAATTCGAAGAGTAATTCAGACGTCCCGATGGTCAAGCTTCGAATGGATTGACTCAGTCGTTCTCTTTCAGCACTCTTCAGATATTTCTCATAATTGACAGATTCTAGTGGATCCTCTATAAGGAGATCCGCCAATTCTTTCAAATCTTTTATTTCTTTGCCTTTTTGCCAATAGTTTTTCATAAGTTCATATATCACGGCGAATGCCTTAGATTCATAAGAGCTTGGAAGTCCTGTCACCCGGATTAGAACCCTTATAAGAGTCCTGCTTGAGTTATCTAATAGCCTAATAGCGTCTTCATGTTCTGCTTTTTTATCAGGAAAAACTATTGGATCGATACAAATTGGCATACCTTTTGTGCTGGCAGGAGTAAATATCTTTACGTAGACTTTGTCTTTGTATTCTCTTAGCATTTTTACTGGAAGCCCGTGTTCTTCTAAGACTTTAGGATCGGCTAGTTTAATCAGCGAGGCAATATCGCCTTGTGGATCGAGCGCAATCACGGGTATTCCTGATTTCGCGGCTTCCTCGATGATGATTTTTGATAAAACGGTCTTGCCAGATCCTGTCGATCCAAATGCAGCCATATGTCTTACCAAAACTTTAGCTGGCATTTTTAATTGATTGTCTGTAGGTTTTCCGTCCTTGTCTAATTCGTAACCCAAAAAAAGTGACATTTTTCACCACTTTAAAGAAGCTGTACGAATACAGCGTGAACTATTTAATCGTCAGAAAGTATGTACATTTTCTTCATACTTCCAAATAAAATTTTCGTCCAAGTTAAATAATGTTTTGTAAAAATTAATGAAAAACTCAATAACCAACACTATACACTTACTTATTTTAACTTTTCAGGACAAAAACAGACCTAAGAACCAACTACCGCCTATTTCTATGACTTAAGAAACAAAGAAAGGTATATCAACAATAATAGGTGCAAATAAATTCTACAGAAATGAAGTAGAAATAAAAAAAGAATTTTTGGGCACCCCTGAGCTGGACGAGTGCCTAGGTCGGCAATTCTTCATATCTTCCGCGCAATACAAGCCCCAATAGAACCATAATTGCAGCTACAGCGCCCCCCAGAATCCATGTCGAAACAACAAACCCAGCTGTTTGGTAAAATGCGTTAAATCCCGCTAGTACCAAGTTCATTATGATTCCTAAAATTAACGCAAATAAGATGAACCTAGCGGTGGTCTCTTTTGTGACTTCCCTGCCTTTGCCTTGGATGATTTCTAAGATCCACCCTAATTGTGATAGTCCCCATAGGAAGATAAATGACACAAAGATTACAACAGCATAACTAAACATAGCAGCGGCCATATCTGCTTGAGTAGTTCCAACCCATGGTGTTAACTTTCCTAGATAGAAGAAATAACCTCCTCCTAAGATTGCTGCTATTACATACAAAAATGAGAAGATATTGCCGAACAACAAATCGTCAGGGTGCACAAAACCTATTTTCCACTTCTCTTTGAAGAATGTATCAATGATACTTATGAGGATTACAATAGCTAGGGGCACGAACGATGCGAAGTAGATCTCTGCGCTTTGTAACCAGAGAGCAAAGAATAAAATTGCTCCACCAATTCCTGACAACATTCCTCCGAGTAAGACCAATCTCACGTTATGACCTCCAGAATTTCTCTCTAGTTATCTCCAATAAACTTTATTTGGTACTTTAATACGCTACAAATCACTTAAAAAACTTTGTTGAAATCATGCTTATTTTAACACTTGAATTGGTGCTATTTCATACTTGAAAAATCGAATAATGTTGCTTAATATTCAAAATAACTTGAAAAAACAAGGAAGCTTCTCACTTTAGGGCGAGGAGGAATTCACAGACTTAGAACCTCCTAACATTCTTCAGGATGTCCTGCGGGTTCTATATGAACAGTAACATCTCTCACACCAGGAATTTTTTCTATCAGTTTATATTTTACCTCACTGGCGATGTCGTGCCCTTTCTTTACAGATATGGACGGGTCGACTATTACATGAAGATCGACTAAAATCTCATCACTTTTTCCTCGCGATCTGATTTGATGGACTCCCACAACTCCTTCAATTTCGCCTATAATGGTTTGAATCTCAGAAGGCTCCACTATTGATGTGTCCACCAGAACTTCTGCGCTCTCTTTCGCGATTTCTACTCCTGTATGAAATATCATAACTGCGACAAATATCGCAATGATCGGATCTAGGATTGGATATCCCCATAAAACTCCCACGAAGCTCACAAGAACAGAGATGGAGACGAATACGTCACTTCGCGTGTGCAAAGAATCCGCTACGAGAATGGAACTGTTTAACGATTTTCCTTTTCGGTTTTCATAAATTGTGGTGCCTAAATTGATAAACAACGTGATGATGACGATAAGAAAACTGAAAATAGTTATTTCTGGGGCTTCGGGACTAATAAACCGTTCTACGGCACTTTCTACGAGCTCGAATACTGTTAAGAAGAGCATCGAAGTGATGAATATTGCTGCAATCGTTTCATATTTCCAATGACCGTATGGATGCTCAACATCTGGAGGTTTTGAGGCAAGCTTTATACCAATAAGCCCGATGATATTGGAACTTGCGTCAAACACCGAATGAAAGGCATCTGCAATTAAACTTAAGGAATTTGTTCGAAGTCCGTAAATACCTTTTGCGAGTGCCACTATGGCATTTAAGACAAGAACGACAATGAGTGTCTTTCTGATTTCTTTATATTTTGCCAACAATACAATTCCCACCTATTCCATTTACTCCCTTTCCCATCGATCATAAGATCAAAAACTATTAAAATTTAATATCGATTGAGTTACTCTACGAAATCTTTCAAAAAAACGATATTTTTATTTTCGGTTACTCCTAGCTCTTTCGCGATTGGCGGACATTTTGTCCTTAATAAAAATGCCACAGGTTTCTTTAAAGTTCGTGACCAAAGGCTTTCAAAATTCGCTTGCCCTTTAGAAATGATTAAATCATGTTTATTAAATTCTTCCCAGAAATCCTTTGATGCCTTTTCCACACCGAAATATGAAGCGCCAGTTGTTATGATTCTTGCCATTTTGTCAATACCAACCTCTTTCGCATCAATAATTGTGGCGTCATTTGCAATTGGACCACTTTTTACACAGTATGTGATGACACCAGAATTTATTTCGGAAATTGCATCTATAAGCAAATTGTCAAAGACTATTTCACCGGCGTTATCACCTAAAATCAAGATTTTATCTATTTCTCTTATTTTGTCATAAAGTTTTTTAGAATCATCTATTTCAAATCCTTGCAAAACAATTCTATCAAATTCTGTTTTTAAGTTATCAAAATCAACCGAATGATGTCCCGTCGCAAAATCGATTAAATTTCCAAGGATAGTTGCAAAAAGAACTTTACGAAATTTTTGAAATCCATATTCTTTATTTATTTCTCTCTTTATCTCAGGTAGTATTTTAAAGGCTACTTCATTGCTTTTTTTCTTTAAATCCTTATAAGGATCTTTACAGTTGGTACGTTTGTATATGTAGTGAAAAATTTCAGATGTAAAAATAGGTAAATGAACCTCAGCTGGGTCTACTTTTGCGATTATGCCCATAACTTCACGGAATATTTTTATTTGTAAATTTTCATCTTCTGTTACCAAATCTAATACACGTTGAAGGGTTTTAGTTGTGCAAGGATAACATGTTGGCTTTGGCTGCATTTATTATCACTACCTATTGATTGGGTACAAACCTTTCTCTTTAAATATACTTAAAAGAGCCATTAAACAGTATTTAAAATTACATACAGAAATTAAGTATGGATTATAGGCGAACTAGCTATACTTATAGATGCTTTCTTCTCCATCAAAAGTAGGAGGAATAGAGAAACTCCCTTCTCTTATAATCAGAATAGGTCACGATGACATAACCGTATATTTTTATATAGGTTTCACTTTGCTACTTTTTAACTCGAAATCAGTATCAAGTTACATCAGATATTTTGGTGCTTTTAGGAGGGCTAAAATTTTGGATCCACTTTATATGGTACTGTATGTCATAGCTGGTTTCATATCTGGGTTTTTGGGAGCTCTTATAGGGCTAGGTGGTGGTTTCATCTTGGTACCGATCCTCACAATCCTGTTCGGCCATAGTATATTCTTCGCAAAGGGTACTTCGTTATTCATGATTATTTTTACCAGCATTAGCAGCAGTATTGAATATCTTAGAAAACGTCTCGTGGACATGGTTCTTGGGCTGACTATGGTTCCCTTTACAATTATGGGGGTAATTATAGGGACAAGAGTATCTTTAGGAATACCGGAGAAAATTTTAACTGCAATTTTTGGTATTGCTCTCATTATTGTGAGTATTAGATTATATTTGAAAAAAGACATAAAAGAACCGAATAATTCGGAAAAAAGAGCTAAAGGGTTCAAGTTCTTAGGATTTTCCCGAGCTTTTGAGGCCCCTGATGGAAAAATATTCCATTATTATATCAGTATTCCCTTTATAGCAATTTTTGGCTTTTTTGTTGGATTTTGCGCAGGATTACTTGGTGTAGGAGGCGGTTTTATTCAGGTACCGATCTTTACCCTACTTTTTGGAGTTCCAATACACGTTGCTGTTGCGACATCCATGTTCATAATCATTTTTACGTCAACGTTTGGAGCTATCACGCATTACTTGGAAGGTTATGTCATGCTTGATATTGGCATCTTGCTGATTATTGGCACTATAGGGGGAG
>JAECRX010000259.1 GCA_016292335.1 Candidatus Sifarchaeum subterraneum
AGACTGTAACAGAATGAAAGAGCCCACCTAGAAAGGTGGCAGGAGGTAACATTTTGCTCAAATTAACGACCCCTTTATTTTTGTGTGCAAAGTGATGCATATCATAACCGCGCCGTAGATACTTAAGCCAGAGACCCCTCGCTGTTAGTCCGTGCCTCTCGTAATCACGATACGTTACATCTGTCATGAAGAGCAACCAACCAGCTGCTCTGATTCGAAGTTCAGCATCTAGATCCTCTCCATACCCCTTGATGTTTTCATCGAAACCGCCCACCTGCCTGATGGCTTTAACCCGGTAAATACATCCACTTGTTCCCAGAGATTTAAAACGTGAAGTGTCTTTAGCGTTGAAATCCACCATCTTCGAGGCGGCACGTGAATAAATTTCTAGGGTAGCAATTAAATTGGCTCCTGGAGTTAGTCCATACTTGCCTTTGGCGATTCCCACATCCGGGTTTTTATCCATAAACTCTACTTGTGTCCTCACAAAATCTTTTGACAATACCATGTCTCCGTCAACCCAAACAATGTAATCGCTACAAGCATTGTCAACTACTATCTGTCTCGCCCGTCCCAGTCCCTCATTCTCGTAAAAGATTTCATGTTTTAAATCCGTCTTTTCTAGGCTGTCTTTAAGAATTGACAAAGTTTTGTCTTCACTATAACCATCTACGACAATCAACTCCATGAGATCATGCGGAAAATCCTGATCAATAATGCTAGTAATAGCCTCTTTGATATAATCGGCGCAATTTCTTACACAAATCCCGATGGTGACCTTTGGTTTCATCAGACAATTACATCCTTTTTCGGTTTAAGGGGAGTCCGCACTGAGACTAGTTTAAAGCAAATTGTGGCTCTCAAGCAAATCTCTAGTTAATTCTTGTCTCGACTCGTCAGCTTTATTCCAAATAACGAACCTTCGCTTTAAAATTAAAGAGACAAGTGCACCCAACAAGATAACGTTATTCTGTGAAGTTTCAAGAAAAAGGTTTCTGGTTTTAGGGATGAGAAAGATACACAGGAAACCGAGCAAGAAAATGGGATATTGTAAAAATAGTAAGAATGTAGCAAATGTTAATGAGACAAAGATTAATGGATTGAAAATGTGAAGAAATATTTCAGATATCGCTATCCTTTTAGGAAGCACCAATCTATTCTTTAACAGATGAATTAGACATTTTGTCCAAACTTGTACAAGTTGGCTAGCCCGTCGCATCTTTATAACAATTTTTCCTTTCCAAGTTGTTGGAAAAGCTGTAAAGAAAGTAGCTTCCGGAATAAGTATTGTCCTAGCGTTTTTTTGAACAACACTTAAAGCAGTACCAGTGTCATCACACCCAGTTTCAGAATCGAATTCCTCCAAAAAAGCCCGTTTATATGCACTAAATCCGCCTTCAAAAATAATTGTCGCATAAAATTTCGACTCACCAAATCTGATACCCGACATGAGGTCACGATAGAGGGCTTCATTTTTAGTGACCCAAGTTCGATTTGGATTCAATATAACCTCTCTTCCAACGATTGCCCCTACAGTTTTATCAGCCAAGTAAGGAAGAGACTTTGCTAAAATATCTGGAAACAAAAAACAATCAGCATCTGATACTACAATGACTTCGCCTGTTGCATATTTTAAAGCAAGATTTAGTGCCTTAGATTTTCCTCTACGTTCTTTTTCTTTTACAAGCTTTATGTTTATTTCAGGATGCTTCTCCGAAAACTCCAAGATTCTTTCCAATGTTTTGTCCTTCGAGTCACTATCTATTAGGATAATCTGGGTTAAGTTTCTCGGATATCTCAGTTTACTCAAATTATCCAATTTGAGCTCTATTACATCTGCTTCATTGTAGGTAGGCACAAGAATAGTTATTGGTGGAGAATAAGTTTTGTCGGTTTTCAACCTCCATGGTCTTGATGCTACGCGTCGCATGTACAGGTGATATAAACTTGGAAAACCTATGAAAACAGAGCAAAGAACCGACCAAACGATTAAAATATCTGTCATAGTTTTTCAACTAGAGCATATTGCTAAAAAAAAGAAGAATACAGCCCTCTATGCCTTTAGAAAAGGCGGACTAACGTCTCCGCTAAGCTTGAGATAAACATCCAGTAATTTTAGCTGCAGTCCCCATGACAACTTGTGTAAAAGAAAACTTGACCCAGGAAAGAGCTTCTTTGCTTCTTTCAAACTCGTCTTATCTTCAATCAGCTTAGTATTATTAACATCTCCAACATTCTCTTTCTCTGCCAACTTTAGGTGTCCTATTGCTCTAGGGTTGAATCCCAAAATTTTTGCTACGACAAAATCGGTTGCCAAGGCATCATCACCTGCTAGGATAAGGCCCATTTTTTTGGGATATTTGCCACGGGCAATAAGGCCATCCACTATACAAATATCCGATTTCACCAGCTTGTTTATAGCTACAATTATGGCATCAAGATTTTTATGGTAAAAAAATTTTCGTGGTTTAGATATGGCTCCAAACATGTTTTTGAGGGAGCATGTCAGCCCAACAAGGTTGTGTGTTCTCAGCTTGGGTACGTTGATTACAAGATCCGATTCCAAGAGCATTTTGTTAACTGGAAGTGTCATCGGGTTATTTCTTATGCTGACCTGCTTCTCGACGATTTCTCCCTCGCTTAAATTTATTAAAACCACATTCTTTGCTTTACTCAGGTTTTCATATCCAAGTATTTTAAAAGAGTACTTCGTCTTCATTGCGGTAGCATCAGCTTCAGCTACAAAAATGCTAATATCGTCACCAATCCTAGCTCTGAGATAATCGATAATTGCTGAGATTATTCTTGGATCAGTTGTTTCCCCAGTCGAATAGTCCCAATAGTAACAAAGATTTGTTTTTATAATAACCGTGTCAATTTTTTCAGGGTAGTTGTAGCCCAAAAGATCAAAGGATCTACTGACAGCATCTCGTATATCATTGTCTGCAAAGTTCTTTGACGCCGAAGTCAGTACGACTTTAGCCATTCAAATCAGCCCCGTTACGTTTGTAGACATCATCAATGATTCTTATAACGTCGATTTCTTCTTCCAAAGAGATAGGTAGTTTCGTGTCTTTCTGTATTGCATCGAAAAAAAGTTCCAAAATTTTGAAGAATGAATGGTAATAATATGTATACGACAAATATTTCAGCTTCTTTCCGGTGGCTTTTCGCAGTAAATTACGGCTAGCTTCTTTGATTGCATAAAGACGAAGATTTTTGGGAGCAAAATTATCGGTGGACGTGTATCCGACAGTTCCGTGCAGGTTTACTCTAAAGTTGAAATCTGGAAAGATACTCTTTGAAAACCAACCAACATTTACACAACAGTTCATCTTTGATTTTCCCGACCGGAGTACCACCATTGCTCCATCCTCTACAGGAAGCTGAAATCTGTAACCCAAACTGGAATATTCTACTCTTAAGTCACCAAACATCCAATTCATTAGATCTATTAAGTGATAGCCGAGGTCCAGTAACGCCCCTCCGCCTGCCTTCTCCTTACTTAACCACCATTCTGGAACAGGTGTTGGTACGCGTCCATGGCCTAATGGTCCATTCATTATCAAGTCAGCTGTAGCGATAACTACATCGCCGACTCTTCCCTCATCCAGCATTTTTTTCAACCTTTGGACACAATCCATGTAACGGTAATTTGCCCCCGTCATCACCCTCACCCTTTGTTTCCTAACCTTCCCGGCAATCCGTGTTGCTTCAGCCAAAGTTCGAGCAAGGGGCTTATCGACGAAAATGTCTAGACCTTTTTCCGCAGCGTAAGCTATACTTTCTTCTCTAAGAAAGTTCGGCAACGAAATTATAACAGCATCTAACTCCTCAGAATCAAGTAGCGCGGTATAATCGTCATAGGCCTTAACATTATACCTTTGTACCATCTTTCTGTTTCTCTTACTCTTGTCTGCAATAGCAACCAGTTTCACATCTTTCATATGTAAGGCATTCAAGAAATGAAGCTGACCCATTTTACCCAAGCCAATTACTCCAACCCTAAGCAAAAATCTCA
>JAECRX010000260.1 GCA_016292335.1 Candidatus Sifarchaeum subterraneum
GATTCAGGTTTAAAAACCGAATTTCTAGAATACCTCTGCCCCGACTCCCTCAAACTACTAAGAAAAAAACAGATTTCAGACCCCAATATAGTTAATATGCCGCCAATCCCAGAAAATGCCGCAGCAATAATTTACGAGATCAGTTATACAGAAGATAATCTTCCCGAAATTTTCGAGATATCAAGAGCAATTACCCTTAAAAATAATAGTTCAATGGACCAAACTTGGGCTTGTTACGAAGATCGAGAAATAGAAAGAATAACAGCTTTTCGACACCTTCTTCCCGAAACAGTAAACGCCATTATTGCTGAAAGAAAACGGGAAAATCCAACTCTTCATAAACTTGGAACCGATATGGCTGTGCCAATAATCCCGGATTCCAATCTTGCTGAAATTCTATCATTTTACCGGGAAAAACTTAAGGAATCAAACCTGGAACATGTTATTTTCGGCCATATAGGGGATAATCATGTTCACATTAACATATTACCAAAAGATGAAAAAGAACTTGAGAAAGCTAAAGAACTTTACAAGGTTTTTACCAAAAAAGCAGTATCCTTAGGAGGTACAGTTTCTGCTGAGCACGGAATAGGAAAAATCAAAAAAGAATACTTTAACATCATGTTCGATGAAGACAACAGACGCCAAATAATCGAAGTTAAACAAGCCCTCGACCCAACTGATCTTTTTTCAATCGGTAATATGATAGATATTTAAGGAGAAGCCTAATGTGACAATGAAGATCATTGTATGTATAAAACAAGTTCCTGCCGGTGAAGTGAAGATAAATCCAGAAACAGGCACCCTCATGAGAGAAGGGGTTCAATCCATATTAAATCCATTTTGCGAATATGCATTAGATGAAGCTATCCGCATTAAAAAAGAACAAGAAGAAGGAAGAGGGGAGGAGGTTGAAGTTATAGTGATAACGATGGGTCCTCCTCAAGCACGGAGCGCCCTATTACGTTGTTTAGAACTAGGAGCTGATCGTTCGATCCTCCTTTGTGATAGAAAATTCGCTGGAGCAGACACATTAGCCACCTCACTAGCTTTAAGTGAGGCTATCCAGAAATTTGAAGAAGATTTCACCTTAGTTTTTACCGGAAAACAAGCCATCGATGGTGATACTGCACAAGTTGGCCCAGAATTGGCCGAACACCTTGGAATACCCCAAATTACTTACGCAACATCTACTACTCTAATCCTAGAAAGAAAGAGAATTCAAGTTAAACGCGAGACTGAAAACGGTTACCAGACTGTAGAATGCAAACTTCCAGCCCTCGTCTCTGTGAGCGCAGGATCAAACATCCGCAGAATTCCATCCTTTACAGAAATAATTAAGGCACGAAAAAAAGCGATTAAAACCATAACCGCTGATGAATTGAGTAAAGATACTTCAAGGTTCGGTTTGAGCGGATCCCCAACCCAGGTTGCTAATGTTTTCCCTCCTAAGAGTCGAGCTGGAGGACAAAAAATCAAAAGTGATAATCCCGAAGATGTTGTCGATAGACTAATAGAATTTCTAGAAAAAAATGGATTCGTTGAAAAGGAGTAATATAAATGCTTCAAATCGATCTAGAAGCTTGTAACGGTTGCAAATTATGCGAGAAAGCCTGCCCCTTCACAGCCATCATCATTGAAAATAAAAAAGCGAAAGTACTAGAAAATTGCACTCTATGCGGAGCTTGTGTAAACGTTTGCCCCCAATATGCCCTCAACATTAAAAGACCCGCCACACTATCACAAGAAGAATTGGCAAAATATAAAGGAATATGCATTTTTGCAGAATGTGAAACACAAAATGAACTCCAAATTAAACCTGTAGTGCTTCAATTGCTCGAAAAAGGGCGAATGCTAGCAGATAAATTAGAAGAAGAACTATCCACTATTTTACTCTGTGCAAAAAACTCCTCCCTAACTCAAACCCTCATTAGTCATGGAGCTGATAAAGTCTATTTATGCCAACACTCCCTCCTTGAAAAATACTCAACTGACGGTTTTACCAACGTTATTACCGGAGTGATCATGCAAGAAAAGTTCTCAATCGTCTTATTCGGAGCCACCTCCACAGGAAGAGACCTTGCGCCAAGAATTGCGGCAAGGTTGAAAGTGGGTCTAACTGCCGATTGTACAGGCCTAGACATAAACGAAGATCGACATCTAGTTCAAACCAGACCTGCATTTGGAGGAAACATTATGGCTTCCATCTTATCCCCCTACACACGCCCCCAACTAGCAACAGTCCGACCCAATGTTTTCCCCAAAGGAACCCCCAACCCTGAACGAAACGGAAACATAAAAGAAATCCCTGTTAAACTTAATCCAAAAGGAATCAGAACAAAAATCATTAAAACAATCATTACTCAAAAAGAGGAAACCATTCCAATCGAAGAAGCTAATATACTCATCTCAGCAGGACGAGGAATACAAACAAAAGAAAACCTAGAATTGATCAAGGAATTAGCAGAAGAACTAAAGGGAACAATGTCCTGCTCGAGATCCCTAGTAGATCTAGGATGGCTACCCCATTCTTTCCAAGTAGGACAATCAGGAAAAACA
>JAECRX010000004.1 GCA_016292335.1 Candidatus Sifarchaeum subterraneum
AGATGGGGACTCACGGTCACTGTTGAGCAACGGGGGTGCGACTGGACTCCAGTCAGCAGGTGACGCATCCCTTGAGCGTACATGAGGTAGAAACGCTCTCCCATGGGCTCCTGTGGAGAAAATGGGCCGTGTATGAGCGTGCTACTGAGACTACGCAAGGCCTAGTAATCTTCCGTAAGCCACGAGGCGAAGCATCGCCCTCGGTGACGAGGCGAGAACATAGAGGAAAGCTGGAAGCTCTTCACTTCAGGGAGGGGAGGAAGTCACTAACCACATACCTCGCTTCTATAAAATCTCTGACAGAAAAACTACTTGGTTTTTAAGAGCTTGGACTTTGAGTTAAGAAGCCAGATCAAGATTATATGAGGCCCATTGAATCAATACGATTTTCATATTTCCCAACGAATTGTGGTTGATTATTTGGGATATCAAAACAATAGAATTAGATGTACAAACCGAGATCTTCGAAAGAACTTTAGTTCGATTTAAATTCCATGAATCTAGGAAAATTAGATCCCTTCACCAATTGAAGGAGGAGAAAAAAAACCCATGAATGATTGGAGTTGGCTGAGAATCAAATTAGAACAAATAAATGACTGGGGCACTACACCAACAATTGTCAGTGATTTTCTAGCTAGATGGCCGCTTGAAGAGCAATTAACAAACTTTTGTGATTGCCGGGGCTGAACCTACAACACTCACCTGGCTTGGAATTGTATCTGTTCCAATTACCATTTCAGCGCCTGCATCATAAATTTTTGGCAAGGCATTGTTTATAAGAAGGGGGTGGGCACATACAACAATGATCCTTTGTGCCCCTTCTTTTTTAAGTACCTCTATTGTTTTAATGATTGTTCCTCCTGTACTGATAATATCGTCAATTATTAAAACGTTAAGTCCTCTTATATTCAATTTTTTAGGTTGGATCACTACCTCAGTTGGACTTATTCGTTCTTTTTCCAAGATATCAAAGTCAGTTTTTAGTTCTTCGGCAACAGTTTTAGCCCATTTCTCAGCTTCTTCATCTGGACCAATAACAATGAGATCTTCCAGATTCAAATTTTCTTTTACATATCTTGCTAAAAATGGCATAACTGTAATGTTTTTAGAGGGAATCTTAAAGACGCGTGAAAGCACCTCAACTCGATGTAAATGAAGATCAATGGTAATTATTTCATCAGTTCCAACGTTTTCAATTAGTTTGGCAACAGTTTTAAAGCTTATCGCTTCGCCAGGTTTGAATCGATCGTCTTGTCTAGAATAGGAAAAATAAGGGATAACACCTGCAACCTTCTTAGCTCCCAAATCTTTCAATGTATCAACTACCAAGAAATATTCAAATAAATATTCATCTGGCGTCTTGTACATGCTCTGAATAAAAACAACTTCTTTTCCTTCAACATCAGCAAGTATTCTGACGTATTTTTCTCCATCTGGAAATTTTTTAAATTCCGTTTTGGTAGACTCCAATTTGAGTTCTCTAGCTACTTTGTGAGCGAGTACTTGAGCAGAGGTTCCGCCAATTATTAATGGTTTCATTCATTTTCCCTCTCAGGTCTTTTTTTGATTTGTTAATTCCTTTTGGTTGATAACTGCTTTCTCATCGGTCATCAAGTTGGAAAACCCTTGATCGTTATTTGTGGAATAGTCCAACAACAGGCTGTTCCGATCTGACTTTCAACCAAATTCTAGTCATTTATAGATTTTTCGATCACTTCCAGGTAGGGTTACAAAATGTAGTAAAATCGAACCCTGAAGAGCTAAAAAATTTTTTGGGTGTAGAGGGGTTGACTTGCCTAGACATCTCATAAAATTGGGGGCTTCACCTGACACGGACTCTACCCACAGTTACACTACATTACAACTTTTTCATTCCTAGAACAGATATATGAAAACAAAGAGGAAATTGTAGAAAATTGGCAAGAAAAATAAGATAATGTGAAAATCATATTATCATTAATATCATTAAAACTGAGAGAAAAAGAAAACATTTCACGGCCAATCAAGTCGTGAATTGCTTTGTTCGTAAAGAAACCAGATCAAGATTATATGAGGTCCATTGGATCAATACGACTTCCATATTTCCCAAAGAATTGTGGTTGATTATTCGGTATATCAAAACAATAGAATTAGATGTACAAACCGAGATCTTCGAAAGAACTTTAGTCCGATTTAAATTCCATGAATCTTTGGAGAGGAAATCCCTTCATCAATTGAGAGAGGGAAGGAAAAAACCCTTGGATGATTGAGGTTGGTTGAGAATCAAATTAGCACAAATAAATAGCTGAATCCCCCCACCAGTAACCTTCAGTGATTTTCTAGCTTGATGACTACTGGAAGAATTAATTGATAAAACTGAAGACAAAAAATTCTTTAAAAGATAAAAAGTACAAATTCATACAAACTTTTGGGAAAGAGAGCTTTTTCTTAATGAAAAAGATAAAAAGAAAATTCTTTTCTAGAGACTGCTGGATGATATTACCTTCCTTCTTGAGGTGAATAACGTGGATATTGTTGATAATGTGTTAAAAAGGATTGGTTTTGAATTCGACCAAGAAGTAGGGACATACGTTCATAAGAAGACAAATATTCCTGTTACAGTTTACTACGATGACTCAAGTGGAGAAATTGTCCTTCTAGATCAAGTTAAGATTCCATACGAAGTAACAAGCTGGAGGAGTACTGACTGGCGGAAAGCAGCATGGGACGGTATAAAAGGAATGATTGTGCGAGGATCACAAGCAATAGGTTGCGCAGCTGGGTATGTTATGCTTCTTGCTTCAAATAGCGTGAATTCAATTGAAGAATTGGAGAATGCTGCTGGTGAAATAAAAAGGACTCGTCCAACAGCTTCACCTTTGTTTTGGGCAGTAGACATCACTATGGACGCTGCTAAAAGAGCATATAAGCTAGATAGAAATATGGATAGCGTTCGTAACGCAGTAAAAGAAGCCGCGGATTATATACTCGCTTCGGATCTAATACTTTGTCAATATTTAGTTCAAGAGGGGCTAAAATTTATCGAAGATGGCGATGTAGTAATGACTCACTGTAATGGAGGCAGCCTTAGTAGCTCATAAAAACCAAGCTCAATAAAATCTTAAAGACAGCTTGTTTTTGAGTAAATGCAGGGCATGCCCTTGGAATTCTAGAAGAAGCCGTAGCACGTGGAATAGATATAGCAGTGGTATCAAAAGAAACACGTCCGCGTAGCCAAGGATACCGGATCACAACTTGGGAACTTAGCAGAGCAGGAGTCCCTGTCATAATTATAACAGATAACATGATCACCCAAGCCTTCAAAAAACTCGATGTAAATAAGATCGTCCTCGGTGTGGACAGAGTTGCTCGTGATGGTTCTGTAGCAAACAAAATAGGGTCAACCGACATTGCAAGGATAGCAAGTTTTTATGATGATATACACTTTTACTATTCCACCTCTTATAGCACAATAGACCTTGAAACATATAAGGGGGAAAATATACCAATTGAAGAAAGAGATATCGGAGAAATAACGGAACCATATCTTCTTGATGCCAAATATAAAAAAGAAAAAGGCATAATATCAAAAAATGCCCTAGATGAATGGCCACCAAAAAATAAAATATCCGAAAAGATACCTGAAAAGGGTGAATTCCTATTATATAATCCTGCTTTTGATCTAACTCCACCCAGATTAATAGACCTCATCATTCTCGATATTGGGGTGATGGCACCCGATCAAATCAAAACCCTCACTCCCGAGTCGATTCAAAGTGAAGTTAGGTCAAGAATAGAAAAGTGGGGGTTAGTTCCACCCAATTATATCAAATTTTATTAGAAGACAGTAGTGACTCTGTGGCTTCCACATCTCCTTGAGGTGCGGAGCTTCCATCTTTTCTCTGTGTTCTCGCCTCCTCACCGAGGGCGATGCTTCGCCACACCATTTGGTTTACGGAAAGAATTCGGATAGATCTATCCTGTTTTCCCACAATCCGATCTGAGTGGCAATCCTTAGTTCATCGTATTCAACATCCTTCCGCCATCTTTTGTTGAATTCTCTTTCAATTGACTGAAGATGTCCTCTATCAGATCGGTTGTGATGTGAATCTCTCCGAAGTACCTGAACACGACACTGAGGAACGTCACCCACGAAAAATGTCTTCCCATGACGGAACACCGTGGTGAACATACTGTTTGCAGGGGACACAACTCTCACTTTATGGCCGATCGCCTCACAAGCGCCATCCTCATGGGGAGTAGCTGACCATCAACTACATTTAATTGATTTTCAGGTATGTATGCCTTTTCTAAGCGCACATTGCCGTTTATCTACAATTTTCGAGAGAGTGTATAAAGAAATCTTTGATCTCTTCTGGCATGTTGGTCCCAATTCTTTGACATTAATAGTCTATTTCCTGTGTCCATCGCCCGATATCTTCGTCTTCGCCTAAAACGCTCAAGAAAAGTCTTGAAGCTTCTCTAGTATCTTTGGTCTTAGTAATGTATCTGCCTACAATTATGATATCTGCTCCAGCTTTTAATGCTTCTTTGGTATTTTCAGGCCTGATTCCGCCAGCAACTCCGATAAGTAACTTTTTAGGAACTAATTCCTTTAGTTCATTTATTAAATGCCATTGATGTACTGCTCTTCCTTCTGTGTCAATGGCCCGATGAAGGCATATCACATCTGGAGCTTCGTCCAATGACGTGATCAATTCTTTGATGTCTTTTACATTAAGTGTATCAATTACTGAGTAGATTCCACACTTGTTTGCTTCAAGAATAGCTTTATTGATTGTTTCTACTGGCGCTAAACCAGATATCACGACAGCATCCGCTGTTTCTTCATTAGCCAATTGTACTTCGACCCTCCCCACATCAAGTGTCTTTAAATCAGCCATGATATACGCATCTTTTTTTAATTCCCTTAATTCGCTAATAACTTTCAAACCGTATTTTTTAATCAATGTAGTTCCAACTTCTAATATCAACCGGTCACTGTAAGGAAGGTCCCTAACGACCTGCTTTACTCTTTCTAAATTAGGGTCGTCAAGCGCAACTTGTAAATAGGGGGGTCTCCATAGTCTTCTTACTCTGAATTCCATTGTCGGGTGTATTGATAAATCCTTCTCTTTCATAATTTTTTCTAGTGGAGGATATTTGGATAAAGCTCTACGAATTGCGAGTTTCGTAGCTCCATAATTGTAGTGATAAATTTTTCGGCCATCCTTAGCTTTTGGGTGGATGAATACACTACAGATAATCACCCAATCGTCGATTTTATCTATGGGGATAATCCCTTCATCAACTGAATCCGCAACTGCTTTTGCAACTGCAGCTTGAGCAGGACCAAAAATTAATGAAACTTGTTCCATCTTTTTCACTGTGACTTTCGGAACAATCAATGTACTTGGTTTTGGAGGAAGATTGGGGGCTATGACCGCTAAAAGAGGGGTATGTCCTTCGGATAACTGAGCTAATCCATTAGCAAAGGCAATACCAACTGGACCTGATTTATCACCAATTAATAGGTCAATATGTGCGACCTCATTTCCTTTTCCTATGAGGGCTTCTCCTACGGAAAACATCTTTATTTTTCACCATTAATAGATAAAAACGTATTAAGTAGCTCCAATTTTATCTATTGTTTCATTGGTTAAAAGACTTCTGTTTCTGATTCAAATTCATTCATTACGTTCTCTTAAAAGATTATCGAGCTAGAAAATTCCGATTGTCGCTAGTAATATGCTCTAATTATCCGTATTTC
>JAECRX010000261.1 GCA_016292335.1 Candidatus Sifarchaeum subterraneum
AAGTGGCAAGTCAAGCGAAACTTCAACATCTTTTGCTTTAGAACTTCCATCATTTTTGATAATAGTAATTATTTTAACATTACGATCGCCTCTATAACCTTAGATGGAATTATAGTCGAACTAATTAAAATGAAATCAACTCCAGCTTCTGCAGGAATTGGAACATATAGCAACGGTAGACTTAATACCACTAATGTCAATAAAAATAATGTTTTATTATTTTTCAACATTTTTGCCTCAATCTAACTTTTTAGCAAACACTCTGGTTGTTAATAAAACACTACCGCCAGTAAAAATACTCAATGCAATTAATTGATTAGTCACTTGAGCTAGTCCCCATCCTTTCAGCATAATCCCTCTCATAGCCTCTATGTAGTAGTAAAGAGGAATGAAATAAGGTAACCAACTAATTATTCTTGGAAAGGATTCGACAGGAAAGAAAAAACCCGAAAAAAGTATACTAGGTAAAAATGTAATAATAGTGGTTTGAACTGCCTGCAACTGATTTCGGCTCACTGTCGAGAATAAAATACCCAAACACATTGTCCCTAATGCGAATAAAATGGAAACCAAAAACACATCAAGGAGAGAACCTCGCACAACAACCCCAAAACCGAATATAGCAACGCAAATAACATTTGTGGTTATTACAATGGCTACAACAAGGTATGTTATTATTTTCCCAAATATAAATTCAACCCCTTGTAAGGGGGAGGCTACAATATTCTCTATAGTTCCTACTTCTTTCTCACGCACTACTGAAATACCAGTTAATATCATCGTTAGCATTTGAATTACGAGTCCCATCACCCCTGGTGTGGTAAAATCAATATTTCTCAGATTTGCCCCATAAGCAACGATGCTATAAGTTTTTATTTGAACGTTGTTTGAAGAAACACTTATGCTTGTAGACGAGGCTAATTCCTTAGTCAATTCTTCTGAAATTTCTGCGGCAATTTTTTGAACTTCTCCAATAATCATTTCGGAAAAGGTGGGATAACTCCCATCCGTTATCACAATAATTTTCGCTTTTTTCTCATTAGTTAATGTTTCAGCGAAAGTCTTAGGAATAACAATTGCCCCTCTAACCTCTCCCTTTTTAACTAACTCTTTAGCATTTTCATATCCATCTAAATACGATACTACATCTAGAATTTCCGATTGTTCAATTTTATGGGTAACACGCCAGCTATAAATTGATTTATCCATATTGGATACAACAACTGGAAGATGTCTAATTTCTCCCCCGAAAGCAATGCCAAAAATAGTCATCATGAGTATGGGTTGGACAATTATCAATCCAAGTGTTCTGCGATCTCTTGTAAATTGTTTAAACTCCTTAATAATGACTGCTTTTAATCTTATCCACTCCATTTAATTCACACACCTATTCTTCCGTAAATTTAATGAACGCATCTTCTAGACTGACAAGAACTTTTTTTGTCGAAAAATTGGTTATTTTATTGTCCTCGAAAAATCTATAAAGTCTGGGTATAACAAGATCTGCATTATCAACAATTAAATTTGCAATTGTTTCTTTTTCATTGATCTTTCGGAGATTGAAAATGGAAAATACTTCGTCATATTTTTCTACTATATCATTGAGGACTTCTTCCATGAACTTCACTGATTCGGGAATATGTATCTCAATAACATCTCCACCGTAAGTCTTTCGTCTGATTTCGTTTGGAGTTCCCACACCAACTAATTTGCCTCGACTTAACATACCAAGACGGTCACAATATTCAGATTCATCCATGTAGTGGGTGGTCACAAGTATGGTGGTACCTTTTTTGTTCAACTCACTAAATAATCCCCAAAAGGCTTTTCTTAGTGGCGGGTCGATCCCAGCTGTTGGTTCATCTAAAAGTAGAATCTCAGGATCATGGATAAGTGTAGTTGCTAGTGATAAGCGATTCTCCATCCCGCCGCTCAAATTTCCTACTAATCGGTCTTCAAAATCAGCAAGTTTAACGATATCTAATAGTTCTTCGATCTTTTCTTTCCTTTTTTGTTTTGGAATTGACTGAATTGAGCCATAGAAGTCGAGATTTTCATAAACTGTTAAATCACGATAGAGACCAAATTTTTGAGGCATATACCCTATCTTTGGTTTCACAGCTTCTGGATTAAGAGTTACATCAATATCAGCTACTATCGCGGTTCCACTAGTAGGAGTGAGTATTCCTGCGAGCATTCGAGTGGTAGTGGTTTTACCTGAACCGTTAGGCCCCAAATAGCCGAAAATTTCCCCTTTACGAATTTTCAAGTTTAAATTGTCAACTGCTGTGAAATCACCGAATTTTTTTGTCAGATTTTTTGTCTCAATGGCGTATTCAACCAACTTCTTTTCCCCAAAACACCAAAAACACCTAAATGTTAGTAACTTATTAAGTGTTTTGTGGAAGAGAGGATTTTAGTTGGCTTTTATAAATAACTTAGAGACTTAAAGTAATCTGATTATTCAAAGAAAAGTATCTTTATGACATATAGACATGGACTGACATCAACGATTTCACACAACACTTAATAGTTATTTCGAAAATACTGTAAAAGAATTTCCTAATGGTCATCTACATGAAAAATATACTTTGAAATCTAGAAAACAGAATGAGGTGAGCTTTTTGGCGAGGAGAAGAGGAAGAGCTAAGTCAATTGAAGATATCTTGTCTCAAATTAGTGCATATTTTCATGAATATGAATATGTTGACTTCTCAGAGGCTTTAGAAATTGTTGATGCTAATAACAGAGTAATAGGATACGCTTTTGACTTAGTCATAGAGGATACCCAAGCCGATTATCTCGTGGCAACATTCGTAGAGGAAGGCGAATATATTACTAGTGCATTCACAAAACTTTACCTCGCATTTTTAGATCAAAACAGCCACGTCAATCTTTCTGAGTTGGCATTTAATCTACTTGAAGAAAATGCGTATTACCCGTATATTAATTTTGGATTTGATCCTTTCAGTGGAGCAATAGTCCTCTCTACATCACAAAACGCTAGTGAAGCTTTTGATATGAAGGAATATTGGGAAGAGTTTATAGCAACTGTTGGGGCCGGGTTACAATATTCTTGGGAAGAGAAAATTGTAAAAAAGCATAATTTGAATTTTGGAACTTCAACAGATGATGCAGTAGAGAGGAAATTCGGTTTTATTCCGGGATAAAAAAAATAATTATACAACTACAATAACAAAAGAAAAAGAGGAGATCAGATATACTTATTGAACTTCAAATATAATCAAATTATTCAATCCAAAGTCAATAAGGCGTTCTATATCTATTCTCTCTTCAAATTTTTCAATTTTCTTTTTTTTGGCTCTTGTTTCGGGATATCTTGGTGGTAAACTACAACCCATGGCTGGCTGAATAGAAAAATCATAAGTTCCAATCTTTCTTGCTAATTCTGTTATTTCTTCTTTATCCCAGCCTATAAGCGGACGAAAGACCGGAATTTTTACAGATTGATTCAGAACATATAAATTGTTCAATGTTTGACTTGCTTGCTCACCAAGACATTCTCCAGTTGCTATTACGAATGCACCTTCTTTTTCTGCAATCTTTTCTGCAATTCTATACATCATGCGTTTACAATAAATACAAGTTAGTTTTTTAGCTTCTTCTGAGCATTTTTCTAGGAATTCATTCAAAATCTTTCCATGAGGCACTAAGTAGACCTTTAGACTGTGATTTTTACTGTAATCTGATAATTTTTTGACAACATTTACAACTTTTTCTTTTATTTTTTCATCAGCAAACGGATAATTGTCAAAAAAAATAAAAACAGGCGTGTATCCTTTTCTGATAAGCGTATAGGCCGCAACTGGTGAGTCAATCCCTCCTGAGAGGAGTAATACTATCTTTTCACCCATTGGTTCTTTCTTCCATTGAATTAGTAAATCTCACATTACTTTAAATTCACATTTCGGCATGTAAAAAGGATTTATATGAGCCCTATGCATCAGATGGCGTAGGATGGAACAGGTATATAGTTATGTGGTTTTATGGAATTTCATTTGTTGGATCTGGTGGATTCTGAAAAATCTGTCTTTTCCAAAATTGTCTTGACTGCCTCAATCTTTTTACGCTTTATTTCTCCAACGATAGCTGCTATTTTTTCAAATTGCTCCCTTCTGGCATCAATTGCTTCTGAAATCAAATAGGCCGCAGCTTCTGATCTAGAATTGAATATCGCAAGTTCAACAAGTGCATCAATTATATTGAGAACTTCGAATGACACACGTGTCATAATAGTATTTTCCCGCTTTTTTAAACCAAACCCTTCTTGGCTGAACCTTCCAATAAGTTCTTCTTTTAATGCCAAAAGGAGTTCTGAATCTTTCAGATCTTCTCTTGGTTCAAGAGTGTCTTCACTTTCATTTTTTGGGGGCATTTCATTACACCTTATTAAAATTATTATTACGTATTCTTATTTCTATTTTTACTACTTTATTTAAAAATGGGTAATAAAAAATTCGGAATATATTTATATGTAAAATGTAATTTGTAAGTTGTAATAAAACAATTCCAATAAAGCATCCAAAACACTTGTCAAAATAGAAATAATGGGTAATTTAAATGTCTCAAATCGAAGTAATCCGAGAATTTGCTGAAAATGTATTAGCCTCCGAAGAATTTGAACTTGGTGACCCAGTTTCCATAGAAAATTTAACATTAGTGCCTATTTTAAAGAAATTTGAGGAAGACAAAGAATATCTGACATTAGGAGAAGCTTTAGAAAAAGGAGTATTGGAGATTATAGATAAAGGAGACGAAATCGCTCATGTAATTGCCATCAATAAAGGAGTTACTCCAATACTCCTTGAAGAAGGTGACATCCTTACTGGTCTTGGAACACAAGATCGATTAATTTTAGGATCAATGCTACTTGAACCTGGAAAAAGCTATAAAGTGCCAGTGAAATGTGTGCATGCGCCCCATCCTTTAACTGTAGGAGCAGGATTCGGATATGGTGGAAGTTCACCAAAGAAATTTACCCGCACTTTACGAAAATATAAAAGCATTATGGCAGATGTAGAACATTATGTTTCCGAAGTAGATCAATCTGGAATCTGGAGTGAGGTTCATGATGTAACATCGGAGGAAGAAGAAGTCAAAGATAAAACCAGATTTAGTGAAGCAATTGAAAAAAAGAAAGAGAGAATGCTAAAAAGATCCAAACATATAGATGAAAAATTTCCCATACACACAGTTGGCCTATTGGCAATTGATGAACAAGAAAAAATAGTTGGATTTGAAGTCCATCGTGTCCCTTCAGCCTTTGAAGCAAAAAAGACCAATATTCTAGCCTCCTTGGAAGATGAAATAAAAGAAAATATAACTCCAATTACTGAAGAGCAGGCTAAAAGAAAATCAAATGGCTTCTTTCAGGAACTATCGAAGATTCAATCCAAAGATACGCAAAAACAAATAGAAATAGAAGGACTTCTATTAAACTTGGAAGAAGTATCCGGAGAAGCACTTCTTGGAAAAATTTACAGCAATAAATGTCCAAAATGTGGCTCTCCAAAGCCAAGAGTAAGCGAATGCCCAGAATGTGGATGGAAAGAAGAAGTAGAAGATTCATTACTTTATTTCAAGGCCTAAATAAGTTTGAGAGAGAGGGAACATAAAATCGTCAAAACATCCCAACCTATTTTTTTCTTTGATAGAATATTGTTTGAAATAAGATGTGGATAAGATGTCCTTTTATTATTCTGTAAAAAGCATTAGCACGGAATATTCTTTTTACATCATCGCAATTATCCTTCATTCATTCATATTTGCTTAACAGAAATTCTAGTGCTTTCTTATTTTTCGACATAAAATAAGGTTTTCAGTCGGAAAAAATCTTCCGTCTAAGAGAGTGTTAAGAAAAGAAATAAGATCGCCCAAAAGTCCTGGATGGACTGAAACATGAAACAAACGGGAAAATGACCGTTCAAATAAATATAAACAAAAAAAAGAGGCATGAACTACAACTAAATGCAGAATGTATTGCCTGTTTTGTAGGATGAAGCGTAATCCTTTCTGGATAAATTTTGCAAAGGATTGGAATAAAAGATTTAAGGTTTAAACCAATTGAACATATAATATCTTGGTTCTCCCGCTTCTGGAATCGTTGAAATGATAAACCGCTTTCGGACAGTTGTGGCTAATCTGCCTGCTCTGA
>JAECRX010000262.1 GCA_016292335.1 Candidatus Sifarchaeum subterraneum
CATAAGTTGTTTTCCACTTTTACTCACCACAGGTACATACATATCGGTTACGACCTCCTCATAGAGGAGTTTAGCGTCCATCGAGATTGCCAATAGTGCTTAGTCCCCATAAGAGATGTGCCATTCAATGCTTCTGCCGTAGAGCTTGAGACTTGGACACGTATCTCAAGGCACTTATAGCCCTCAAGGCGAGTATCCCACAAAGTAGGAACTCTAGTCAACTTTCGCATTGTTAGCACTATCACAAGGTCCGTCCTTCAGGGCGAAGTAGTTGACCTCTCTGCCGACTGGAATAGATTAAACTTTTCAATTTAGATTAAAAAGAGAACATTATTAAATTATTTTTTCATAGTAGAACATAGAACCCTGATGTTGAAAAATAACTAAATAGATAATGATATTATCCACCAAAAAAACAAAAAGAAAGAATAAATAAGAATTAGGATTATTGGAGTGAATGACCGAACTAACAAATTCCCTGTAGACTTAAGAGCAGTTGAAAGTTAAAACCATTTAATTCTCTAGGATTTGCTGACCAAATATAATGAAAGCGGATGTAAAGAACTAACTCAATTTAATTCTTTTAAAACCCTAAAGGGAGAGCTCCCATGGAAGAGGGTTATGAAATGGAGATAAATGTCAAATATTTGGGAGTAATCAGAGGTATATGCGGCAAAAAAGAGGAAAAAATCGAACTTGAAGATAATTCAAAACTTTTAGATTTATTTACGATTCTCACAGACACTTATGGTTCAAGATTCACAAATATCGTATTTGATCCAAAAAAATGTGAGATGCAAGAAGGATTTGTCACCGTAATAAACGGAATTTCAATTAATCAGTTGAAAAATATGGACACAGTTCTAAATGATGGTGACGATATTGTCCTTATGCCTGCAATAAGCGGAGGATGAAAATCGAGGTTTGGTGGGATAATTTTGTTTGGCTATGCAGGAAACATATTACATGTTGATCTTTCAAATGAGAAATTTTCAAAAGAGACCTTCACAGAAGATTTTGCAAAAAAATATATTGGAGCCACTGGCTTTGGCATAAAAATACTGTTAGAGCATCAGAAGCCAGGGATCGACCCACTAGGGCCCGAAAATGTACTTATATTCTCCGTTGGACCTGTAACTGGAACGCTGGTCCCTGCATCTGGAAGCAAGTATGGTGTATTTGGTAAGTCACCAGCAACGGGATTTATAGGTGAAGCATACTCTACTGGTTTTTTCGGCCAAGAACTACGAAGAACAGGCTGGGATATGATTGTCATTAAGGGAAAAGCCGCGAAACCAGTATATCTTTGGATCGATGATGGTTCTATACAACTGATGGACGCAAAGCATCTTTGGGGTAAAGACATTTGGGAAACGGAAGAAACTATTAAGGATGAGATAGGCGATTTCTATGTTAGAGTTGCTGCAATAGGTCCAGCAGGAGAAAAGCTTTCACGAATCGCTGGTATCGTAAACGACCGATACAGGGCCGCAGGACGCACAGGTTTAGGAGCTGTTATGGGCTCAAAGAATCTTAAAGCTGTAGCCGTACGAGGAAGTCAGGGGGTAAAAGTAGCAAATCCAGAGGGTTTTATGGAATTCTTCAAGGAACTATTTGAAAGAGCAAGAGGCCCTGCCACAAGTAAATATCGGGAATTAGGTACTCCTGTGAATGTTCTGGTTCTCAATGAACTTGGTGCTCTGCCAACCAGAAATTGGCAAAAGGCAACATTTGAAGGCGCTGAAAAAATAAGTGGTGAATATTTGAATCAAAAGTATGTCGAAAAAATCGTGGCTTGTGGTGCTTGTCCTTGTCGTTGTGAGCACATAGCAATTGTAGATGAAGGCCCATACAAGGGTACAGCAGTGCGAGTAGAATACCAACCAACTTACGCCTTGGGCTCGTGTTGTGCTGTGGATAGACTAGATGCGGTGATAAAATGCATAGAGTTATGCAATCGCTATGGTTTGGACGCAATATCAACAGGTGTAGTGGTTAGTTTTGCAATGGAATGTTATGAAAAAGGAATAATAAATGCTGACGGACTAGATCTCAAATTTGGAAATCACGAGGCAATGGTTTCACTGATAGAAAAAATAGCTTTCAGAGAGGGAATCGGTGACATTTTGGCTGAGGGAGTGAAAATAGCTGCAGAAAAAATAGGAAATGGCTCTGAAAATTGGGCCATGCACATTAAAGGACTAGAGATGTCGGGATATGATGTCAGAAGCCTTAAAACAGCAGCTCTTGGATACGCCGTTTCGCGAAGGGGTGCATGCCACCAACGACATGGTGCTTATGGCCCTGATGTGAAAGGCACGGTTGACAGATTCAAAGCTGAGAAGGGACGGGGCAAAATCGTTATGGATATGGAAGATCTTTATTGCATATTCGACTCGTTCATTTTGTGCAAGTTCACAAGGGGGATTTATGACATTTACCCAGAACTGGCTAAACTTTACCAACTGACTACCGGAATAGATATGACTGCAGAAGAGTTGAGGTTAGCCGGTGAGAGGATAACCAACATGGCAAGGCTCTACAACATAAGGGAAGGGCTAACAAGAAAAGATGACCACTTACCAATCCGAGTAATGAAAGATCCCATTCCAGAAGGTGTTGCAGAAGGGCAAGTTGTTACTCAGGAAGGGTTAGATCTCATGCTTGACGATTATTACGAAACTAGAGGATGGACAAATGAAGGAGTCCCAACCTCTGAAACCTTAAAAAGGTTAGATCTGGAAGATCTACATATATAATTGAAAATAAATGAGGAGACCCCAAAATGGAAGTTTTAAAAACTGTTTCAAAAAGAAAGTTTCTTTCTGCAGACCCAGAAAAATGTGTTGGCTGTACTATTTGTGAA
>JAECRX010000263.1 GCA_016292335.1 Candidatus Sifarchaeum subterraneum
TAAAGGGCATACTGTATTTCTGAATTCTTGGAGAGAAGGTGGCATGCTTTATGCGGGCGATGTCCATGCGTCACAAGGAGATTCGGAACTTACTGGGTTAGCCGATGAAACACCAGCGGATTTAATATTAAGTGTGGATGTTATAAAAAACAAGTACATACCGGGCGTTTGGCGCATAGAAAAGCCAAACAGTATCGTTCAGGTTGACACCGCAAAAAATGCAGGAACTGCTGTAATGGCCCTTAACAGTTGCTTCGTTAATATGATGAGTTGGCTCGTAGAAGAATATGGTTATGGTAAGCGAGAGGCTTATCTACATATGAGTGCAAATCCTGACATCAGAATAAATGTCTATCAGTTTGTCGATGGCTTCTTCGTATGTGGGGTAGAAGTTCCCAGGAAATACCTAACCATTAAAGAAGTATAACCCTCCCTTTTTTTTATAGCAAAGAACTTTTTTTTTAAATTACCTAGTGCAATCAGGTGAGAGCCCCTCGGTTGTTGGTGCATGGGTTTTCGCTATCTGTATCCCCTTTCTTTTTCCCTGTTGCCTTTACTCCCCTCCTCCTCTTCCACTGAGTTTTCCCTTTTCTCTATCCATAGTGTCACTCCATTTTGCGCCCTTTTTTCCTGATTTATCTATTTATCCTTGTTTCCCCCCAATTTGTGTGCTTATCTTTGAGGTATATGATTGCAGCATCTAGTTGGAGGGCAATAACACTATTTCGACATCTTCTGGACTTTTTTCTCTTTCCTAGCGAAACAGATATATATCTGTGAGAACCAATTCCCTTGAGTGGTTCTTTTTCCATTTTTGTCGTTATTACATTGCTACAGAAGAAGAACCGCTCTTTTTAACCTTTCTTTATTTTTCGAACGAAAAATCCTTGTCAAAAAACAGAAAGAGGCGAAACAATGTCTGTTAAGGAGAAAGTTCTCTCATCCATTAGAAGAGAGCCAATACTTGAGTTACTCAAAAAGCTCATTTCTATACCCTCGATCATGGGAGAAGAGCACGAAATAGCTGAATACGTAATGAATTGGTTTAGTGATCTAGGATTTGAAACACAATCTATTCCGATTCCAAATTGTGGGCCTACAGTAATCGCAAAATTGGAAAATCCAGAATTCCTTTATTATGGACATCTTGATACAGTCCCAGTTTGTGATGGATGGACTCGTGATCCGTTTAATCCGGTGGTGGAAGGCGATTTTCTATATGGGTTAGGTGCATTCGATATGCTTGGAGGTTTAACTGCATTGATGATTGCAGCTAAAGCCCTGAAGGAAGCCGGAGTGGAAAAAGGCCTTATGGTGGTAGCCGCATCAGATGAAGAAGGATTTTCAAGAGGTGCTTATACAATAATTCAAAAAGGTCTCTTACGGGGAATTGAATCCGCCATTTGTGGAGAACCGACTGGATTAGATCGAATTGAGATTGGCAGGCGAGGTAGATACGTCCTAAATATCAATGTAAAAGGGTTATCCGCACACGGTGCTATGCCTGAAATGGGTATTAATGCAATCGAAGAGGCGAGTAAAATTATAACTTCATTGAAAGACTTAAAATTGAAAATGGCGTTACATCCAAGAATGCATGAAGGATCAATTACAACCTTGGGAATTGAAGGTGGAACACCTGCACTCTCTGTTCCAGATAAATGTAGTTTTATAGTTGATAGACATGTTGTACCTGGTGAAACAAAAGAAAAAGTTATGGAGGATTTCGAAGAACTTATTAAAAAGTTAAAACTTAGGGCTGAAGTGGAAATAGAGTGGTATAAGCGGCCTACACCATTTTTGGAATCTTATGAAATCTCTGTTGAAGAAGAAGTTGTAAAAAATATTTTAAAAATCATTGAAAAGGAGATAGGAACCAGACCGCAAATAAGCTACGGTATGTCTGTTGCAGATGAGAATTATCTTGTAAATTTAGCAAGTATCCCGACCGTGACTTATGGTCCAGATGGTGGGAATTCACATTCTCCTGACGAATTTTGCGATTTAAATTCCGTTATTACTTGTAGTAGGGTTTATGCGTCCACTTTTCTTTCTTCGTATTTTAGATCTTCATTTACTCGATTATAAGTGTATTATCATTCAACGCTTCCGCCTAAGAGGAAGCTTCGCGGCTTCATTATCCGTGCTGTTCTTACACCTTTTAGATCCAGCGAAAAAATTGTTGATATATGGATTGTGGATTCCCCACAGAAATTTAGAATTGGAATGCATTTGTATACCGAAAATGGTTTTAGTGAAGTCATATTTTACTTGGGAGTTTTTGAGCAGTTTGGCTTCTCTATGTTGATGAAAAAAGAATAAAATAAAAAAGCAAACATTTACCTTTATAAAAATACGTGTTCTAAAAATTAAAAACTTTAACACTTTTTAGAACGGAAATTATGTATGGCGGATAACTTATGCATCAGGAAATAGTTATTTCAACTGACTGACTTTGACTTATTCAAAGTATTGTATTGACTCATCAAAGGGATACAAAAGAAATTAACTTTTTTTTATTTCAAAATTTTATTAATCCAATTGCGGGTCAATTTTCGGCTGGATCCTCATTTAAAACATTTAAAATTTACTTTTCGTTTATCATAGACTTTAGTATGAATATTTCTTACTGTTACTTTTGAAACAAATGGCTTTCTTTCATCTCAGGCTGGATCTAAAATCAGCTTTAAAAAATGTAATATTGTGAAATGCATCAGTATAATGTGGAAATATTACCTCCCTATTCATCTACATAAGATAAACATTTTTATAGATTATTTTGTAAGTTTTAAGTGAGTCGAAGATAATTCTGGAGTGAGTCTTGGATGAATGATAAAGAAGAATATCAGATAAAGGTTGTGGAACACGTATTTGGGATTATAAGTTATTTAAGAAAAAGAGCCAGAAGATTAGGAATTTATGATATACAAACTGAGCAAAATCTCCAAAGAGCTGCAAAATTGATGATGAATGGAAGCATCCATTGCTATATGTATACTTAAAACCAATTTTTCGCACAATTAGTTTCGAAATTCCGAGACAGATAAGAAGGAAGAGGACAAGCATGTATGTTGTTTTCGGATTTGATGGTGAGGAATCTCAGAAGTGTTCCCTTGACCAAGAGCGTTTTAGAGCGCATAGACATTCAAGACATAGTGGATGGTTTTGTGGATAAGAAGAACTATACAGAAGTAACATATGGATAAATATTCGAATTGTTAGTCATGAACTGATTGTAATCACTCAGACCTTGTATCGGGTGAAGGAATGGACGGAGAAACATGATTTAGATGAGGTCTACAGGGTAGATCTATCTTCATTGAATGATGATGCCCTAGGTAGAACGATAGAGATATTTGAAGGTATTCTATTCTTCGTCAGAGCCAAAGAATTCTAAGTGGGATAGTTATGGACTTAGAAGGACTTTATTCAATAGATAAGGAAGAAAATTTATTATCATTTTATGAATTAACCCGAAACCCCTTTATTGACACTTTTACGACTAATGTGTATGTCCCAAGACAAGGTTTCGAAATTTATAATCTTGCACAACTTGTCTGTCAGGGCGGTGCAATTGGGCTGTTGACAGGGCCATTGGGATCAGGTAAAACCTTTGAATTAGTCATGCTCGAAAAATATTTAGCAAAAGAATATGAGAAATGGAGGGAAATAAATAAAGAAGCTTTTAAGTGGGACAAAGTTCTGCCAATTTATATTGATGTTGGAACAGTCAAACAAATTAGTTTTCTTCTCACTACCATCGCGCGAGAAATCAATAAGATTGAGGATAGAGAAGTAATATCATCTACAAATGACTTATATCTGTTAGAAGATTCGATCATACATTTCTTAAGAAAGGAAAATATCCGATTGATTTTACTGATTAATGAAATACAATATGTGAATCCCGAAATACTAGACTATTTAAGAGCTCTGTCAGAACCTAATGTCCAAGCAGTAGGCATTTTGGCATGCGGGCCAAGAAAACTCGTTGAGAAGAAACTTGGAGAAAGGACAACTGGACATCAACCTCTTGGGAGAAGAGTTGTAGGTGAAGTAACATTAAATCCTTTGACATTTGATCAGACGAAAGAATTGATTGAAAAAAGACTTGAATGGGCAGACAACGGAATTTCCTTCAATGAGGAAATTACTGAACTAATTCATAATTTCTCGGGTGGGTTTCCCGCGATTTCTATCTCAATATGCAGAAAAAGTTTAGAAATTGCATTCTTGAATAAAGAAAAGACAATAGAAAGGAATACTGTGATAGAAGCTTATAATACAATTAGAGGCCTACTAAAAATGAGGGGGGCCTCAGATGTTTTAACCACAGAAGGAATTCACCCACTTGAGCAATTGATTAATATTGAAATTTTATATCCTTATCCTCCTTTACAACAAGAAATAATTAAGTCAATATGGGTACTGAAAGAGGCCACTTGCAAAAAAATACTGGAACACTTTGATCCAAAGGTACAAGAATACTCGAAAAAAGAATATAGAAACAGATATCAATCAGTCAAGAAACAAATTAATAAATTAAAAAAGAAAAATGACATTGAAATAGTAAGAGCCGTATCTAGAGGAGCCTTCCTTTATAGACTATCTGCAAGAATGCAGACACTATTGGCAACAGGTTAATTATCTCTGTGTTTTTTTCCCTAATTTTCTTGAACGTAAATCTCTGTTATAAGTACAAATTAAAATATACAGAAAAAAAGAAGTAGAGAAATTATATCTTTCCTTTTGTGATTCCATAACTACCTATTTTTTCACCTAATTCCCAGTATTCGCCTATATTGTATATTATGGGCATCGTTTTTTTGAAATCAATTTCTCCTTTCTCATCAAGAATGTCCTTATCGACTTGGACTGCAATTACTTCGCCGAGAAAGAGGTCTTGCATCCCCAATTTTATTTGCTGCAACACTTTACATTCGATGTTCATGGGACATTCTTTAATTGCAGGAGGCTTCACTTTTTTAGATGGAATCGGTGTTAATTTTGTCCTAGCGAACTTGTCTACATCTTTTCCAGAAGTTTCTCCACAAAATTCAACTTCAGGAAGAAGTTTAGTGGGGGGAATATTTACGACAAATTCTTTGCTTTCTCCGATAAGATTACATGAATAACTTTCAGATCCAACGCCTATACCAATTATAGGTGGTTTGCTGCAGAGATTTGCTGCCCATGTCAAAGTGATAATATTTGCTTTCCCTTCTGAATCTATTGCTGTGACTAAAACAAGCGGACTTGGATACAATGAAGGCGATGTTTTTATCTCAACTTTCATTAATCATGCACCTCTTTTTTCTTACACATAGAATCTTTTATACCATACTAAATCGAGAAGTTTTTGTGAAATAAGTATTTCAAAACATAAAAACTGAAAAAAAGTATATAAGCCTTATAGTTTCAATTACAATTCAAATAAAGCCTAGTGGTCTATTAAAACTTGAAAAGATATATTTTTCAACCATTTTTAACATTGTAAAAAATACTGTGTTTAATTTACATTATCTCGAATATCTTCTTCTATTAAGACTTAAAAAATAGGACTTAAACACAACTTCGAGTAAAATTTTGAGAGCAAATAGTACAGATCATTATTTTAGAACTCCAAATAAATTGGGATAGGTATGAGATCGAAGATAATGGAAAATATTTGGTATATTAATGACGAACCCTTTTTCCTTTTAAGTGGAGCATATCATTATTTCAGAATTCCAAATAAATTATGGGAACCGAGTTTGAAAAAACTCAAAAAAGCTAATTTTAACACTATTTTCACCTTGATCCCTTGGATATGGCACGAATTTGAAGAAGGAAAATTTGATTTTGAAGGTGAAACAATACCAGAAAGAGATTTTGTAGGATTTATCAATATCGTAAAAAAACTTGGTTACAAGCTAATAGTTCGTCCCGGTCCTTATGTTTTTGGAGAATATACGGGCTATGGCATACCTTTTTGGCTTCGAAAAAAATACCCTGAAATTCTCCAGCGTAATGAGGATGGAACGATACATCGGGAAATTAGTGTACACCATCCAATATTTATGGAAAAAGTTCAAAAATGGTATAATGCTATTTTTAAAGTTATTAAGCCATGGATAGATGATGGCACTATAATTGCGATCCAACCAGATAATGAGTCTGGAGAACTGCTTATAGCTAAGACGAATGTGCGAGATCATAATCCTCATACAAAAAAGATGTTCCGTGATTGGCTCAAAGAGAAATATTCTACAATAGAGAACCTTAATAAAGTTTGGAAATCCGATTTTATCGACTTTAACCATGTTAACCCTCCACATGGATGGTTAAAACCTCAATTAATCGAAGAATTTGCTGATTGGCATGAATTTCTTGAAAAATATGTAGCAACGTATCTTAAAACGCTGAAAAATATGATGAGAAGTAAAGGTATAGATATCCCTATATTCTTCAATGATCCTTCTTTTCCATGGTCCCCCATAAATAGTTACGAAAAAATTAAGGAAACTGAGTCCCCTGTATTTCCGGATATTTATGCAAAATTTTTCAGCCATCCGTATACCTTTGATCTTCCTTTCATGCCAGGGTATACAATAGATCTTTTTAGAAATTTCACTCTTGATTGGCCGCAAATAATTACTGAACTTCAATGCGGTTGGTTTGATCCAAGTTCAGTTGTATCTCCACAACAGACCATTCAGATAGCCATGACATGCATAGCACATGGTGCTCGCGGATTTAATTGGTATATTATTGCTGACTGTTTGGAAGCTGACAGAACTGAATATATTTGGAAAACTGTTTTAAATCTAGAAGGCAGGAAAAGGAAAAAAAGATTTAAAGCTGTAAAAGCTGTGAATGATTTTACGGTTGAAAATAAAGATGCCCTCTTGAACTCGAAAGAAATTATAGATCCTATAGCAATTGTTGAATACTTGATGAATAATCGTATGGTCAGTGTAGAACCTATAGATGCTGTTCATGATGCTGTCGCTGATTTTTCACAATACGGTATTCACGGAATGCTTCTTTCGTCAGGTTTTAACCCAGATGTCTTAGCCTTGGAACGTGTTTCTTCTGAAGAGCTTCTAAAGCAAAAAGTCATCTTTTTGATCAGCAAAGGTTTCATGGATGAAATAAATTTTAAAAAATTAAAAGACTACGTCAAGTCAGGCGGAACTCTAATAGTTCTACCTGAACCTATTGAAACCGATCATAATGGAATGCCTTTAAAAGGTGCTGAAAAACTATTTCTTGGCAAAACTGTGAGAGAAAGTATTAAATTAACATTTAAAATGGGGTTAGGATTTCTTAAGGCTGGTTTGGGATTTTTTAGATGGAGATTATTTGACAAAAGAAAAATTAAACACAAAGAATCTCTTTTTGTTCTTGACTCGATGCACATTCTCATAAGGGCAATACATCATCTTTTTAAACCCGGTATTGTTCTCAATGTCGCAAAAGGAGGAAAAATCAAAGGAAACACATTAATAACGGAATTTAAAGGGCCAGTTGAACCATTCCTCACTATTGGAAATAAAATTGTTGGATATAATCAAAGATACGGAAAAGGAAAAATAATTCTTATCGGCACCTTTATTGGAGCTCCATTCACTACTTGGAGTTATTACAGATTTACTGATGAAACTTTACAAGATTACTATGCCTTTGTAGATCTTTTAATGAAACAATCAGGAGTCAATAGAAAAATTTCGGGATGCGAAAACGTGGAAGTGGTAGGAAGAACAATTCCTGACGGCTGTCTTTTATTCATAATAAACCGTGGGGCTCCCAAAAAAAGACACCTAAAAATATTGGATCTTAAGAGTTTTAACTTGGAAAAGAAAGAAAAATATCAACTAAAGGTATTATTCTCCTCAATCGATTCTCCCAACAAGGAGGAAAGAGTTGAAATTGATTCTATTTCTAAAGATAGAATATCCAACACAGGCATTCCTCTTTCATTGGAAAGCGATGAAGTTTTGGTTATTAAATTAGATTAACATTCAATAAATTAAAATTCAGGAAATGGTAGGATCTTATTGCCTTATACCAAATTAGAAGATCTTGAATGGGAACCCCATCCAAGGTTGAAAGGTGTCAAAATTAAAACTATGTTATCAAGGAAAAAGGACAACGCTGATATCACATGCTATCTTGTATCAGTTCCAAAAGGCGGAGAAGTTACTGGACATATACATGAAAAGTCCGATGAAGCCATATACCCCTTGAAGGGAAAAGGGAAGATGTTCATCGAGGGAGAAGGTGAATTTGATCTTATACCTGGGGCTTTTGTTAGATTACCAAAGAACACAACACATCGCGGTTATGACATCGAAGAAGACTTACTGTTATATGCTGTTTTTGTTCCACCGATACTCTAATTTCTTGGTTCAGTTAACTTATTGTTGGTATAACATATGCCGTTTTGCGAAGTTCTTTAGGAACGAAGTCCGCAAGAGAATTTGGGAAAATCGATTTAAATGAAGATTTTCCGTAAAACGGCTGTTAGACGAGTTTTCGAAGAGAACCAAATTTCTGAAAGAAATTTGAGTGCGAGCGAGCCGCGAGCAAAGCATTTTTAAGTATCAAAAAATTGTCCATTTACAGTGAAAAGGATGGAAAATAAAAAACAATTATCACTAGAAAAGATTTCAGAACTAGAACCTTCCTATTTCGAATTACAAGCTTATTGGGGTACCACAAAACATGTGGGGGGCTTAAAGGCCACAAGAGAACTAATTGAGTTATGCCATATAAACAAAGGCAAGTACGTCTTGGATGTCGGTTGCGGTGTTGGAATAACTCCTTGCTACCTTGCAAAAAGGTATGACTGTAGAGTGGTCGGTGTAGACCTTTCGGAAAGAATGATTGACAGGTCAAATGAAAGGGCAAAAAGGGAAGGTGTTGAGGATAGGGTTGAATTTAGGGTAGCCGACGCACAAAATCTCCCTTTCGAGGATAACATTTTCGACGCCGTCATTTGTGAGTCCGTACTCGCTTTTATAGAGGATAAACAGGGAACGGTAGACGAGTTTGCTAGGGTAGGCAAGCCGGGAGGATACGTCGGGTTCAATGAGGTAACCTGGATAAAGGCACCGCCTCCAGAGCTGGCCGAATATCTATCTCGCACAGTGGGTGCGGAGTTCCTAACCTGTGATAATGGGTGGAAAGAATTGCTGGAAGGCTCTGGACTGAGAGAGACAGTGGTGCGAATCTATAAAACCAACGCTTTAAGCCAGTGGGTTAACGAAGTTAGGCAGTTTGAGTTTTTAGATTTCTTAAGAGCATGGTATAGATTTTTGTTCCTGTTCACCAAAAGTCCAGCTTGCAGGAGGTTCGCAAAAGAAGCATTGTCTATGCCCAAGAGTATTTTTGGGTTGTTCAAATACTTCGGATACGGAATATACGTTGGCAGGAAATAAAAGAGGCGGCGAGCGAGCATTTCGTCTAACTACTAAAGGAGTAACAAATGAACCTTTCTAACCGGGTGGCTATAGTTACCGGGGCTGGTCAAGGCATAGGACGAGCCATTGCCCTGAAGTTGGCTGAGGTTGGAGCTACGGTGGTAGTTAATGACCTTGGTGAGTCTGCTCAAGGCGTGGCTGAGGAAATCAAGGCTATGAATAGGCAAAGTCTGGCTATTTTAGCTGATGTAAGCTTATCAGCAGATGTAGCCAGGCTGGTGGGCGAAACGATAGCTACCTATGGCAGGATTGATATTCTGGTGAATAATGCTGGCA
>JAECRX010000264.1 GCA_016292335.1 Candidatus Sifarchaeum subterraneum
AGATTCGTGGGACTCCATGCAGCCGATCCACAAGGCGGTTTAAATGCTGCGCGAGAGTTCGATAGAGCTGTTGAGGAGTTGGGCATGAAAGGTTTAAAACTCCTGCCTGTGTACAATCACGTCCCCCTTAATGATGAAAAGATATATCCCCTTTACAAGAGGGCAGAGGAGCTAGGACTTCCATGTTTGGTCCATACGGGATGGACTTTGCCACCAAAGGCTAAAATGGAATGGCAACGGCCAACTCTCCTCGATGATGTCGGCGAAGCATTCCCGGAGTTGAAGCTCATAATGGGGCACACCGGCTTTCAATGGTCGATAGAGGCGATAATGATTATGGTCAAGTATCCAAATTTCTACGGGGATTTCGCATATTGGCAGTACTTTCCCTTTGAGCACTTGGTTCGGACGTTTGTTTGGGCCAAAAATTGGGGCGTGTTAGATAGGTTGCTATACGGGTCAGATTTTCCATTTGGCCCCCAAGACGTAGCTAGGTTTAGGAAGATTCCAGAGTACACAAGGAAGCATGAATTGGAGCCATACATTACGGACGAAGATGTGGAGAAAGTCTTGGGTCAAAATGCCGAGAAGTTGTTGGGGTAGAGTTGTTCATGGATACGTGCGCTAAGGAAACATAGTGGCATTCCCTGGTTTGGCAAAGCTGAACTGACTCTTACCATATACTTTTCAATTTTTTTTTCTTTCACCCGAGAGCTCGCGTGTTCAAATTCATGCGTGCATACTGCTGTTCACGTCAGAATCCAACCAGTATACGAAAAAACGAATCAAGGATGACCCTGGAGATCCAGGGTCACATCCCACTTCTTTGTCACTATACTTTGTAGGTATGTGCATCTGATGATGGGGGATGATGTGCGGAATTTTTACATTTTATTCATCATATTCTATTAAGATCCTTACCAACTTAACTAAGGCCTCTTCTATAGGCTAAATTTCTCTTTTATTACCCATAGTCAGTCTTATTAATTACGTGTAGATGAACTTTTTCGTCTTTATCCTCCAAGTTTTTGAATACCATATCCGCAATTTGTGTTATCTCATTTATTTTATCCGTGAATATTACGAGCCGGAATCTGTTAAATCCCATTCTATCTCTTTCATTTTTCCCCATATAAATAAGTGTTGATAAATTACTCTTTATGGAATTAGAATCGTTTATTTCTATAATATATATCAGCAGTCGATTACCGATATTTATTTTATCGTTTAACACAATGTCCTTGTTCAATTTGATATTGTGCTGGCAATCGATGTATTCAAATACCTTATCAGGACACTCACAACCCAGAGTTTCTCTTACAAACACCTTTATATTTTCTTTTTTTATCATAATTTTACCTCACCTTTGTTCAAGAGCTTTAAATAATATTTTTTTATTTTTCAATGTTGAAAAATGAAAAGTCCTTCTTCTGTGACTTCCGAATGATTTCTGTTGGATTATCTAGTAAGCCACGAAATCATTCCGATTTTCTTTGCTCTTTTTATCGTATATAGATAGGTATACCAACTTATTAAGAGCCATAGCACAGAGGAAATATACATTTTAAGCAACAATTCCGTCAGATCTGTCATTCCTTTACCGAGGATGATTATGTCACGCCAAGCCATAAATGAGTACGTAATAGGAGAACTCCAACTTATTGGTTGAATTAGTTCTGGCAAAATTGTTACAGGATAAAACACACCACTGAATAGAATAATAATCCCAGTAATAGTCCATGCCATCACTTGTGCATCGTGACCGAAATAAAAAATTAATGAGACGACAATGAGTCCTAACGAAACAGCAGCAATGTAAAAACTAAACAAAATAAGTATGAGCACAAAAAGATCACCAGCGAAAATATTAACATTAAATGCAAAATAACTACAAAGAGCCATGACACTAAGAACCAATAAGCCCTTAATACCTCCTGCAATACCATTCCCAATGATAAACTGACGCTCATCGGTAGGGGTAATCATTGTATCTATAAGGGTACTTGACCATATTTCATGCATAAGTCCATAACTCAATCCTTGCTGAACGATATAGACTAAGGACCAACCACATTGTCCTATCAAAATGAATGTTACAAATTGCGTTGAGCCATACGCTACATCTACAAAATTTCCTAGGAAACCTAAAGAAAATAAACTCCCCAAAGGCCATATAACTATTTCAAATAACCCAATGGGACTGCGAAACATATTGTGATTTTGTCGGTAAACAAAGGCATATACTTGTCGGAGATACTTTCTGGCCATTTTACTTCAACCCACGCCCAGTTAAACTTAGAAAAACATCCTCTAATGTTGTACGCCTTGTATTTATGGAGGAAATTACAAATTTATGGTCAATGAGTCGTCGAAGGATTGTATCAATTGATGATTCAAGATCAGAGACGTGAATCACAAGAACCCATCTCGAAATGTTGATCGTATGACTAAATCTTCTAACAAAGACGAGGGATCTCCATTATATTTGGAAAACGTCAATTCAAGTGATTCAAGCTGAGAGATACTCTTTTTGAGTGTGGTGGGAGTTCCAATAGACACAATTTGTCCTTGATCGATGAGGGCAAGTTCATCACATAATTCATCAACTTCATACATATTATGTGAAGTGAGTACTATTGTCATCTCTTTTTCTTTAGACAGTTGCTTGATGTATGCGCGTATTTTTTTAGCCATATCAACATCGAGGCCTAGTGTAGGTTCATCCAGCAATAAGAGTTTAGGGTCATTGAGGAGCGCTTTTATGAGTTTAACGCGTTGTTTTAGCCCAGAGGAGAGATAGGCAGTTTTAACATTGGAACGCTCTTCAATTTCAAAAAACTCCAGTAGGGTATTTATTTTTTCAAAGCTTTCGACATCTCTGAGACCATAGAGTTTTGAATAGTACCTTAAATTTTCTCTCACCGAAAGATTCCAAAAAAGTGAGCCCTGACCAGAGCAATAATTAATCAGAGATTTCACTCGGTTTGAATCTCGTATGACATCATGTCCAAAGATCTCTGCAGTACCAGAGGTAGGCAAGAGGATGGCCGCTAAAATATGAATTAAGGTGGTCTTTCCGGCTCCGTTGGGACCTAGAAGCCCATATATCGTTCCAGCTTTAATTTTAAGGTTTATATTTTTTAAGGCAGTTATACTGGGAGATCGATTAAAGACGCCCCTTTTTGGATAGATCTTTGTAAGGTTATATGTTTCAACGGCTAGAGACAATTAAGGCCTCCTCTAAAATAAGAATTATGCATCCACTTTTTATATTTTCTGAATTTTAAAGTTTAATTGTACTATATTCTAAGATTATTAGGGAAGAAAAAATAGGTCTAAGTCATCAATCGTTTATCAAAAACTAAATATTTCCTTGCTACAACTGACAAGTAAGTTCGAATATTGAAAAACTATGTTGAAAGTCAAGGTGGGTACGATGATAACCTATAAATTCGTTTGTATCCGTCAAAGTTAAATCAAGAAAAATTAAATGAGCAAATTGAGTTTGTAGCAAAAGATTAAATTGCTCAGAAGTCAACTACTCTCCAATAATATGA
>JAECRX010000265.1 GCA_016292335.1 Candidatus Sifarchaeum subterraneum
AGCCCGGTGGAGGAGGAAACTCCGCCGAGTGTAGTGGACAAGCAAGGATTGGCCTGGCGACAGGTTTCCCTTGAATAGCGGGCTTTGGACCCGCAGACGGGAGTTCGAATCTCCCCCGGGCTACCATGAACCCCAAGTCAGGACGACGTTCAAACTCTCGGTTCACTGGTGGTTGGGGTAAAGTCTTATCCAACCAACCAGAATGCTAAATGTATGGTAATATCGACAGGGTCATATTGGCAAAATAGGTTGCCAGAGTAACAAATCCCCATTTTTTGTCAAACTTGAAGCTGTATCCGATAAGCCCCCAGAGCCCGACGTAATAAAGCAAAATGTATGGTCCAACTATTACAGTATTACGGAAATTAAGAGACAGAACATAATCGAGAATGAGCTCAACAACGAAAAACAGGAAAATTGGTATTAGAAGATATGTCATCCACCTATTTCTTTTACTCTTTTTATTGATGAAGGCTATGTAACCTAGAGCAAAACCCATTATCATGGCCACAAAGCCCAAAACATGTTCCACCTGTGGCAAACCAGAAATCCTAGCTGCGAACAGGAATGCCATTAGTATATTGATCAAATTTGCTATGTAGACAACAATCAAGTCTATTCTCTTGTAATTAATCCGAAGCTTAGACTCTAGTCCCAACACAAACTCCAAAACTGAATTCCAATTTAACACAATTAAAGCTTAGTTGCGCGCTATTCTAAGGCTTCTAATATCTGATCAGGCTTGTTTCTCCAACCGTGCGCTATTGAACATTTTTGCTCCAGACTTGATTTTTTTTACCTCATTAAGCTTATGAGCTTTCAATCGGTTGCTAGATCTTTCCGGATTAAATCGATGGTCAGCGTTATAATGCGTTCTATTGATAGATTTAGCTTTTCTAAGACGATTCTTTCCAAGTGGACTCTATCAAAAATCCCAGAGACGATCATGAAAAGGAAATGGGTTAACTGATCTGCATTCAGATAGTGTCGGATTGATCCATCCTCGAAACCCCGTTCTATTGCATCTTTCCAAATTTTTTCGAACACCCTGATCTCTTGCAAATATCTTGCTAGTACGATATCAGAAGGATTCTCCACTTCCTCTCCTATTTCCATTTTCTTCAGGGTCTTATCAGCGGGAATCTCTGCTTGACTATAAGTGACAAGATAATGGCGCATGATCTCATGGTTCAAGGGCTGTTCGAACAAACTTCTCAGGAGATCTTCGCTTAGTTTCACGATTTGGCCAAGTCCTGAGGTTTCAGAGGCAATAACCGCTTTTTGCCTTTCGTGTATATCTCTTAAACTTTGGATGCCAAACTCGAAATATATGGTTTCCTTACTATCAAAATGATTGTACAAGGTAGCTCTGCTCAGATCTGCTTGCTCGGCAATATCGTCCATCTTTACGTCTTCATATGGATGATTGCTAAAAAGTTCTCTTGCTGCATCAAGAACTAGCTGACGTGTTTGTTGCGCTTTGCGTTCTCTCCTCGTCAATTTAGGGACAGTTCTCGTTTCAGATTTTCTAGTATCCATTAGGTACAGGATGCATGCATGAACAAAATTAGCTTATCTGAACCTTCTTTGCTATCGAATCTAAACGTTTTTTCGCAAACGAATCTACAGCACTTTTGCCATCGAGATATGTTTGCATCTTTTCTTTACCAATTAGCGTTCGTACAGCATCTGCTTCTTTTAGTTGTTCATGTTGATTAAAATCAAGCAAATGCCTTCTGTCACCCTCAACATACTCGTATGAAAGTTCGTCTCTCAAAAACTTCTTCACCCTCGGTGGAGTTCGTCTCATACGAGGACCACCTCTTGTTTTGAAAGTGGTTCCAAAAGCATCGACATATGCGAAGAAACTCAAAAAGTCGTCAGCTCTGGCTTTATATGCCTCAAACTGTGGTATTCCGAGGTTACATGCATAAATAAAAGCCTTGTTTACTGGGACTTCTTCGTTAATTTCGATTAGAATTGACCTAAAATCAGTTTCGTGATTAAGAAAATCTTTTGTGCCCCCGTCGATTGCAAAGGCTGTAATGTATTTTTCATGATATAAGCGAATGAGTGGTCTTGCATATTTAATGGGTATTAATGGGATTGTTCCTATGAACGATTTGGTGTTGCCTATTGCTTCTGTGACTTCTATTATGTACCGCATCATTCCTAAGTACTGAACCAGCTTCTTGTCTGAGAACTTTCTTCCCTCTTTTAACATAGCCATTTTAACTGTGGGTAGAAATAGAGTATATTCGCTTGCTGCATACCAATAACTGGCAAGACTTTTAATTTCATCTCTACTTGGAACCGAATCAAACCTAAGTTCAAAAATCGTAAGGTTAAGCCTATTCTCCAAAAACCTTGGCCATATGGTTTTCCGCGGACCTGCATGAGGCCCATCCATTATTGATTCAATAGTCTCTGGATATATCCTCTTAGTCACCTCATTTATGCACAGAGTAGTAGGAAAACTGTGGTAGAGATACTTTAGACATTTTGTTGGAGTCTCGAAAGAAGGTAGGTTAGAGACTTTGATTTGTTTTCTTATTATGCCAAAATCCT
>JAECRX010000266.1 GCA_016292335.1 Candidatus Sifarchaeum subterraneum
GCAAGTATCTGGGGTTCATATAAATCTCAATAAGCCTTTTGACAAATTTCACTTTTTAAATGTATATGTATAAAAAAATTTTTTGATGCCTTACTAGTGGTCCATCAAGCTCGAAAAAATAAGTATTTTTAATATTTTTTCTGGTGTTTCTTAAACTCCTCATAATATTTCAAAACTAAAGACGAAAGGAAATTTTTTGGTAATCTCTTCCAAAAGCTTCTGACCTTCTCAAAGAAACAATATGCAAGAAAATTCAAAGTTAAATAAAAGAAGGTTAGTCAAGAACACTGGTAATCTTTTTGGCATAGCTACGGAGAACTCGAATGGATAATCCCAAGTTTGTGGCCTCTGTTCCTGCCCCAAACAGAACATGATCTCCAGCATCAGATAATACCAAATATCCTGTTTTCCCTCGAACGTAAACTTCCCATAAATCTCCCATTCCCATACTTTGCACAGCGGTAGCCCCTGTGCTTAGAACAGCTGCTGAGATAGCGGATAAAAGATCAGGGTCAACTTCTTTTACCGATGCAAAAGCAACTTTAATTCCTTCTTTTGTGAAAAGAGCGAGGGCGTCTAATTCGGCTAGCATAGTTACTTCTTTAAGAAGCTTGATGAGATTTTTCTCGGTTTCGGGTTCTAAACTTGCACTCATCTTTCATTCCTTCTATTTTTCTTCTTCCAGTAGTTCGAAAAATTTTGCGAATTCACCTAAACTCCTTTTCATTTCGAAATAGATGGTGTCACCATCGACTATTTCTTCGGTTTCAGTTTCTTTTAAGAATTCGACTGCTAGAATAGTTCCATCTTCTTCAACAAGGACTCTAGGAGTGTAGCCCTCTGCAAAGTACGGCCCTTCGATTGGTGCATCAACTCTGCTTAAAACCTCTTCGATCATTTTTTTACCAAAGAACTCCATTGGTATCTCCGCAACTCCATAAATGTCTGTTCCAATGATTACGAGTTCTCTTCTGAATCCAGGTGGAAGCTCCATAGCTTTAATTCTTTTAATAACCTTTTTTGCGTCTAAAGCTGGTGTAACTTCAGGTTTTGGCGGTTCAATTGGCTTTAGTGGCACATCAGGTCTTGGTGGCTCAACGGGCTTCGGTGGAGCAGGAATTTCTTCGGTTTTTAATTCTGACTTTAAAACTTCTTCAAGTTCATATATTTTTTCTTCCTCTTCTTCCAAAGGTGGAGATACTGAAGGAGCTAATTCAACTGCTTTCTTAAATATCTCGGTAACTTTTTCTTCTATTACTGGTGCCTCCTCTGGAGGCTTGACGGTAATAGGTTCTGGCTCCACAGGAGGAGGCATTTCTACAGGTGGTATTATACCTGGTCTCTCAAGCAATGTTTCATCAAAGATGGCTTCAAAGTCGTCAGTTTCTGAACCTTGGTCAATGGTTTTTAGCTTGAAATGGAATCCATATTCTCTTCTTAATAAAGAACCTAGACGTGCACCAATGAATTTTTTTCGAACAGAAGATTTTTCACCTTTCCAAATCCAAATATTTCTACGGGGAATGTCAATGATGCAAATGACTCTATCTTCTTTTAGCTCGGTTTTGGACAGCGAGATTTCCGTTTTCTCTCCTTCGTCAGTCACACTATAGATTTTTTTGTCTGCTTCCATTTTTTATTCCCTTTTCTATTAAACATGAAAAATAACTATTAAGTTTTGGGTGGGTAAGTTGAATGTCGATCCTATTCAGTTTTAGTTACTACCTTATTAAATATAAGTAATTTACCCATTTATTTCGAGTGTAAACATAAGAAGTAGTTTTCTTTAGATAATTCTTTTTCACTACTTCTTGAATTAAAAGGATATGAATAATGATAACTTTGACCTTATCAACATGAGCAAAGAGGTTTAAGTATAGGAAAATCTAATAAATGACCGAACTTTTTTGGTAATTAAAAAATTTCTATAGCACGACTCCCTTTTTCTGGATAGCAATTAGGACACAATATGGATGTTTTCGCATTTCATACTCAGAATATCCGTTCTAGATCCTGTTTTTGACACAAGCATCGACTTCGAGTTCCATGGCGCGAATTTTTATGCCCAAATACATTGCATAAAATAACAACGCATGTTGTGAGCTATTGCATTGGAATAGACTGCTTTTGCCCTCATATCTCTTTCTATACCTTTGAATTATCGGACAGGTTCTATATGACCAATATATTTTTAAATAAAAATATTCATAACAGATATAAAATAAAATAAAAAATATTACTAAGAAGTATAATTATTGATCAGGAGGGTTTATTTTGGATCTTCATGGAAAATTAGCAACAACGGTAGTAGGAAGTTTTCCACTTGAATCGAGTGTTGAAAATATGGAACGTTCATTAAATGACCAAATTAAGATTAGAATTGACTATCCTTGTTATGGTCAACTCGATGATATGAATCTCATGTTCCTTGAACCATTAGAGGAGCAAAAATGCGGATTAGAAATAAGAGATGGGCAATGTTGGATCGTAGACGTCCTCAAAGTACCAAAAGAGCCAGTTGCCTTGGGATATTTGAGCTGGGCTCAAAACTATTTGAAAAATAACGATTTAGAAGAATGGATCACTAAAATCAAGATTCCCGTGACGGGACCATACACCCTTTCAAGTGTTACTAATGTAACGGACACAATGACTGCTTTACAATCAGAGGATATGATTGAAATATTTGCGGAAATTGTTCAGAAAATCGCAAAATTTTATGATGAAGCTGGAGCTGCAATAATCACAATTGATGAACCAGTCTTGAATTTTGCAATTGCTGAGATGGGTGTAGATCCGGAGAGAGTTGTCGATAATCTTAACACTGCATTTAAAGGTATCAAGAACGCTGTACGCTCGACGCATGTGTGTGGAGACATTTTTACGGTAGCGGAACTCTTGCTCCAGACGGATTCCCAATTCCTGGATCATGAATTCAAGCAGACTCCCACTAATCTGAAAGCTTATTCGAGATCGGACTTAGAAAAATACGATAAAATGATAGGCCTGGGGTCGATTATTAGTGCGGTAGATCCCTTGATGTTGCATGAGATAAAAAAAGGTGAACGTCCTGTTGATGACGTTATAGAATCAGTAGATGAAGTAGAGAAATTCATCTTAGGTGCAGCGGATAGATTTGGAATCGAAAACTTGGTAATAGATCCAGACTGTGGCTTTGGCGGTTTGAAAAGAACTTTACCAAACGATCAACCTTACTTGATGGTAATGAAAAAGTTAGAAAATATGGTAGAAGCCGTGAAAAAACTTCGGAAAGAATATTTGTAAAACTAATTCAAACTTTACTCCAGATTAGCTGGGTGAAAAAAAATCAAAGTTCAGTGGATTGAACAATTGCAGATTCTGGGCAAATCTTTGCACATACACCGCACCCAGTGCATAACATTTCGTCTATAACTATTTTTTCTTCATTTACAGAAAGAGCTGGGCAACTATAGTTGGATACACATAGATGACAGGATGTACATTTCTCTTCCATTACTTGGTATGGGATTATCTTTTCTCCTCTCTTTCTCTTCTCCCTGACCTCCAATAATGAACATAAATGTCTAGCTACAATTAGAGAAGGGCCATCATGCTGAAATGCTTCTTTTATTGTTTCAATCATAACCCCCAGTTCATAGGGATCAACAACTCTAACAAATTTCACTCCTACCCCTTTAGCTACTTCTTCTATTAAAATCCGCTGTGTCGTTCCAGTTAGATTTTTACCAGTGCCTGGGTCTACCTGTAGACCAGTCATTGCAGTAGTATAGTTGTCAAGAACTGTTACTATGATTTTAGAATTGTTGAAAACTGCATTTATGAGAGCGGGTATTCCAGCATGAAAAAATGTACTATCACCGATTATCGCAAAAACAGGAGCATCAGTCACCTTTGAGAAACCATTCGCTAATCCTATTGAGCCACCCATACATATTGCCGTGTGAATAGCCTCTAATGGTTTAAAATAGCCTAAAGTATAACATCCTATGTCCCCCGAAAGAATTGACGGCTTTTGAGAAATTTTAGAAATTGCAACTTTCAAAGCATAGAAAAATGCTGAGTGGCCACATCCAGGGCAAAGTACGGGTGGTCGGGGAGGAGCTACCACACAAATTTCTTCTTCAGTCTGATTTTCTGAAAAAGCAGGGAGAGATTTACCGGTGAATTTGGCAAGAGCATTTAATACTCTATCAGGAGTTATTTCGCTAAATCTAGGAACCAGATCTTTTCCAAAGACTTGTATTTTTCTATTTATTTCATTGGAAATAGCATTAACATAAAGTTCGATAAAGGGTTCCAATTCTTCTACTATCAGAACTTTTTCCACATTTGACAAAAGGTCAATGATTAATTTTCTCGGAGGGGGGTGGGTTATTCCAATTTTGAGCAATGATACTTCGTCTGCCAAATTCAATGCCTTTAAATAATCTTCCACAAATGCATTTGAAATTCCAGAAGAAATTATACCTAATTTGGATCCGTTGTTTATTTTGAGCCAATTGAACGGCAAATTGTTTGTGATTTCTTCAATTTCTTTGAAACGTTTAAGTTGTTCTTTTCTCAATGTTCGTGCTATATTTGGAAGAAACGTCCATCTTGCAATATCGAAATCGAATTCTCCCTTTTTCCAATCTTTATTTATATTACCAAAAATAACATTTCCTCTTGAATGTGATAGCCTTGTTGTTGTTCTTATCATTACCAATGTTTTATATTCTTCAGAAAAATCGAAAGCAAATTTTGTCATATCTTTAGCTTCTTGAACATCAGATGGCTCAAAAACAGGAATCAACGCATGTCTTGCTAAAAATCTATTGTCTTGTTCATTTTGGCTACTGTAACAGTTTGGATCATCTGCAGAAACTAAAACTAACCCTCCTCTTGCGCCAGAATAGCCTGCCGTCATAACGGAATCTAGGGCAACATTGAGGCCTACATGCTTCATGACGGCAATTCCTCTGACATCACACATTGAAGCAGCATAGGCAACTTCAAAAGCCACTTTTTCATTTGTAGACCATTCGACATAAATTTCAGGCCAAGATTCAGATATTGTAAAAAGAGATTCGATTATCTCAGTAGCTGGAGTTCCAGGATAACCTGCAGCCACTGAAACGCTTGCTTCTAAAGCACCACGGGCGATTGCCTCATTTCCCATTAATAAAGCAACCTTACCTGAAATATCTTCAGCAATGATTGAATTCTTCGACAAAGTAATCTCCTTCTTTGAAATTAAAGAAAAAAAGGTGAAGAAATTAAAATGTTTTACTGTTTATGCTTTTCCTAAACAAAACGCTTTGATATTTGCTTCAAGATTCTTACGTGGAACTGACTCTTTCATAACTGAAAATAAAGTTTCTCCACGTATAGGCAGGATATTTGGATTTTTTTCCAAGATTTCAGCTAATTTTCCTAACATAACAATATTTGTTGATTTGATATTGCCAGCTGAAATAGCCAATTCAGAATAATCTTTAATAACGGATTTTGAATTGTTTAAGAATAATTTTTTAATCTCCTCTTGTTCAGGATATGAATATAAAGAATTTAGTTCTAAAGCATCAGTCGGGCAACTATCTAAACAAACACCGCAGCCGGTACAATTGTCTTCGGATATGTGTCTGCTATCCTTAATGGTTGAAGCCAAGTTAAGAATATATGAATTTTTTGAGAAATTAAAATAATAGTTCACATAACATGACTGGACGCAATTTCCACACCCAATGCATTTATCCTTATCAACCTTGATTTTTTTACCGACCGTTACGGTAGATGGGATGTAGGGTCTAGAGTTAATTAAAACAAGGGTGTGTGAATTAATAAAATGAAAATTTCTTACAGCCTCAGCAGGCTCAAGTGCTAAGAATACATCGGCACTCATTGGGGGTATTAACGGGCTTTTAACATTTTTCCCAAACCGAACATGAACTGACACACTGCCCCCTCTTTGAGCCATGCCGTGTGTTTCAGCCGTCCTAACAGAGAATCCTTCAGCAAGGGCAGCTTTCCCTAAGCAAAGTGCAGCCAACAGTACTCCCTGGCCACCAATTCCAGAGATCAAAATGTTTTTTGTGTCTTCTCCGTTGTATTTTAGCCAATGATTTTGGTTAAGCCTTTGATTCGAAATCTGACCAATGAGAGCATCACAACTTTCTTTCATCAAAATAAGCCCCCTCAAAGCGAAGTTTGAGGCTTAAAAGAAATAGTTAAAGCTATAACCGAAGGTAAAAGTAGAC
>JAECRX010000267.1 GCA_016292335.1 Candidatus Sifarchaeum subterraneum
GTTCGCTTTCGCTACGGGCTAATGGCTTGCCACCAGTCGTGGGGAAGCTCACGGATAAAGAGAGCACCCCAACAAAAGACTGGGTCGGACCCTTCAGACGCACCATTACTGGATACGCCCTGTCTTAGGCTACAACGCTCGTGTGGCTAACGCTGATGGGCTTAACCCACTAGTCAGGTAACCTGCACGGCACGCCCGAGCAACAATATCTGATCCAATCGGATCACTAGCTATATGGACAAAAAAGTTTAAAAACACCACGGAATACGGTAGAAAAAACGCGATTCATCTTCCCCCTGAAGGGAGAGAGCATTCTCGCTCGAACTCTGTAATCTGAGTCACTTATCCAAAAAGTGCTCCTAGCCCTTCGACTTCTTCTTCCTCTTCTTCTTCCTCTTTTTCTACTTTTTCTTCTACCTTTTCCACCTTTTCAACTTCAGCGGTAACTGGTGCAGGTGCAACAGTAGTTGGTGCTAGCTTTATGACTTCATCAATGTTCACATCTTCGAGGGAAGCAATAATAGCTTTGACCCTAGCATCATCGACATCAATTCCAGCAGCCGATAAAACTTTTTTTAAATTAACTTCGCTCACATCTTGACCAGAAGAATGTAAGAGCATACATCCATAGACGTATTCCATTTTCTAAACACCTCGACTTTTTATAGAAGTTCATTTTAAATTATCCTAAGAAATCGCCTAACCCACCAATCTCCTCTTCTTTTTTTTCTTTTTCTTCTTTTTGTTCTTTTTCTTTTTCAATTTCTTCTGTTTTTACGGGTTTTTTCTCGATTACAGGAGTTGGTATTCCAATTAAATCAGTGGGAACTGCAGAAGCATCGTGTTTTGAAATTTCTATGGCAAGAGATAACATTTGGTTATGTGTCTTAATAATCAGATCATTTATTACCTCGGGAGTTACTATATTTGCGTGTACAGCAAATGCTTTTGCTTCTAAAGATGCTCTCTGTAAAAGTATTCCTATGTTTTGTGGGGTGGGGTAGGCAACATTAACAGATAAATTGAATGTGTTCGAATATGCTTCTTTGAGTTGTGAAACAAAAGTCTCACGAGAGAAGGATAAATCCTCGTCTGTCAATATAACGCCATCATCATAAGCCACAAACAAATTAAGTTTGACTTCCCGTGGTTCAATTTTCAACCTAGAAAGAACCAACGCCAATAAACGATCAATTTCGTCTCCTTTTCTAGCTACAATGGTACTTTTAGTAATAAAAATTGATCCAGACTCAATTCTTGTTGGGAGACCAACATCATTAAATTGAGTAATTAAAGGGCCAGGAGGGAATCCGGTATTCCCTGCAGGGACCATAATATCATCAGTAGTAATGAAACCAGGTCTCACTGACGCTTTCATTTTATTCTCATCTAGGATTTTTCTGAGTTTGAAAGGATTCATATTGGTAAAAATGAAAGCACAGCTCCCTTGAATGTAATCAATTAATTTTTCTAAATTCTTCTTATCTTTACCTTCTTCTAAAGCACGTGCCACCAGTGTATTTTTGCTCATCTTGATAATAGCATTTCCCCGTAAAATAGATCGTAAATTTTGAACTTGACGTGCCCCTAGTTCTTCCATCCTGCAAAGCCCAATAACATTATGTTTTTCAATGAGATCTTTTAGCAGTGATACTTCGTCTATCTTGTATTGGGCTACTTTTCCTTTTATAATCACTTCAGATGTCATCTTCTGAACGTCCATACTTACTAAATTTTTATTTTAACTGTCGGCCCCATAGTTGTTTTAACATAAGCAGATGCTATATTCGCAAATCCCTTTTCAAGGTTTTCTTCCAAAATGTCCAAAAGACTAGCTATGTTTTCTGCAATTTTTTCGTTTTCCATTTTTTCTGTACCTACTTTGGCACCTATTATAGGAGATTTACGCATTCTCAATCTGACAGTTCTCCTATATGTATCTAAAATGGGTGAAATATCGGCAGTTGGAGGTATTGGTTTTGGCATTTTTCCTCTAGGTCCTAGAATTGCACCCAGAGTTCTACCGATGAGTGGCATGAGATTGGCTTGTGCTACAAAGAAGTCAAATTCTTTGGCTAATTTTTTCAATGCTCTTTTATCACCAGCAATACGGTTTAGATATTCACCATCAACGACGTTATCAGCTCCTTCCCTCTTTGATTTGACTGCCAAGTCACCTTCGGCGAAGACACAAACTTTTATGGGCTTATCAGGACTTGGATCATTCGGCAGCGTAGCGTCAATGTTAAGTCTATTCTCTGGCTTATTGAGATCTATATCTTTAACTTGAATATTAAGATCCACACTCTGAATGAAATTTCTCTTTTTGGAAACTTCCTTTGCTTTTTCTACTGCTTTTGTTATTTCTTGAGTGTCAACAGACATGCTTCTTCTTCCTCAACTTTTTTTGTTATTCAGATAGAATTTTCTGATGATGATTTGCTGGTTGGAACAGAGAGATAGAGAATGATTACATGAGATAATTGTGTGCATCAATATTTTTTGTTCAAAAGATTTAAGAGGGCAAAGAGTTCAAGAATTAGGAGAAGAATTAACTATAAAAATTTAACTTTTAAATCATATTTTTGGTTTATTTGGCGTTTTAATAGTGTTAGTCAAAAAGAGAGTCAAATTCTCCTTCGTCAATTTCTTTTTGAACAATTCTTGGATCCTTTCCTTCTACAGTGACTCCCATGCTATTACAAGTACCAAGAATCTCTTTAGTAGCATTTTTTAAATCTATTGCCAGAAGAGTTTCTCTTTTCGTTTTAACTATCTTGATAACTTGATCTATGCTTAAATCCCCGATTTTATTCTCTAGAGGATTTGAAGAGCCTTTTTCAACTTCTAATTCCTTCAAAATAAGGGCACTTGTGGGTGGCGTGTGCACTAAGATTTCAAATTCTTTTGTATCCACGTTTACACGTATGGTGACTGGAACTTTTAATCCCGCATACATACTTGTTTCCTCATTGATCTTTTGAACGACTTGATAAATATTTACACCTGTAGGACCAAGTGCTGGTCCAATTGGTGGCCCTCCTGATGCTTTGCCACCATCGACTAAGGCTTGTACTTCCTCAATTCTAGCCATTACCATTTCATCCTTCTTATAGCCTTTTTATCGCTTATCTTTGATTTTTGATCGCCCTTAATGTTAGGACTTTAAAGAGGATTCTGATATATACTCAGGAACATACTGTAAATCATTTACCCACAGTATTCCACTTTTTAGCACTTTCAGACAATCAAATAACTTAAAACAAGCAATTAGTAGCATGTTAATATTGTATTTAAAAATTTCGTTATTTATGAAAAAGGTTCTGAGGAGGGTTCCCTGATTTAAGGGTAATAGATTTTACGTGAGATGATTGTAAAACTCCCCACCGATGGGTTGATACGCTTCTGAATTCCTTCCTTTTTGGGAGAAGATCCTTCTCGGTTCGGTTTTCTCCACAATTTATGCACATCAAAAAAGTTCGGGATCCATTCTACCTACAAAGAGGAGGTTCTCGCGGTATTTCAATTAAAAAAAAAAGGAAGTTATAAGGTTGAAAATGGGCGTATTTTACTTTGAGAGGGCTAAAGTGACATCCTTGAGCATGATCTTCTTTCTTCCAGAGTGTTTAGCGAATGATAAGGCATTTTTAGTAATATCTGCAACTTGCGATTCGAGATATTCAACTACCCTGTGGACTGCGCCCTTTGCAACAAGCTTGGCTCCTGCGTCGCCCATCAATTCACGGACTGGTGCAATTGCTAAACGAGGCATCTTTATGTCTCCTTTCTTTTTTCATTTCTTCTTTGACCACTTCTGTTATATAAATTTTCTGTTTCAATATGATTTAAATCGAAAGAAACACTAATTGATGTAAAAAAAGTATCACAGGATTTTTTTAAGTTTATACAAAGGATTTTTGATTTTTGAATAAAATCCTCATCCATCATTTAAACACATACCTAATTTTTTTTGAAAATTTTAGAAGATATTTCTTAGAAGTATAGGAGAAAATGGATAATTTACTTTGCAATAATTATTTGCTTGGAGTAAGTCTAAACCCAAAATAATAAATATGACAGTGTCATATAATATTTTGGAGCTTATCTAATTGCAAAATAGTGCAAAACATCAAATCTATTCATTTATTCCTTTGAAGATATTAGATAAAATTTGAGGGATCTTACTTAAAGATTCCTAGTTTCGTCTTCTTACCAAGTTCATTTACTTAAATTTTATTTATGATCGTGTTATCTCACTTGAAAAGTCTGAATTGATGAGGTGAAAAGAATGAAAAGGAAAATTTTGATTGTCGGTGGAGGAGCTGCAGGATGTGCAGCAGCTTCATTTGCAAGAAAAACGGATAAAGATACAGAAATTATTATAATTGATAGTGAAAAGAACACCGGTTATTCTAGATGTGGTTTACCGTATGTAATGGAAGGTGACATTCCAAAATATGAGGATCTCATACAATATGATCATAAATTTTTCAAATTTTCTAATATAAATGTAATGACAGAAACAAGAGTTATAGACATTGATCCAAAATCAAAATTTATAACGATAAAAGACCTGAAGGGCAACACAGATACAATAGATTACGATTCTCTAATTTTAACGACTGGTGCAAAACCATACATTCCTCCTATAGAAGGGATAGATAAAGACGGTGTTTTTACAGTAAGAACCATTGAAGATTGTAAACAGATCGAAGATAAAATCAAAAATGGAACCAAAAAAGCGGTAATTGTAGGAGGAGGAACTATAGGCCTCGAATTTGCAGCAGCATTGAAATCTAAAGACTTAGATATAACATTAGTTGAATTATTGCCTCACTTACTTCCCCGAATAATGGATTCAGACATGGCACACGAAGTTGAAGAATCACTGATCAAGAATGGAGTAAATGTAGTCAAAGGAAAATCAGTAGAAACAATATCAGGAAGAAAAAAAGTTGAAGGAGTTATTCTATCAAATGGAGAAGAAATACAAACAGATATTGTCATCATAGCGACTGGGGTAAAACCAAATATAGACTTGGGCGTGAAAATTGGTGCTGAAATAGGATGGGGAATTAGAGTTAATAATAGGATGGAAATAATCCCAAAACATGGAGTTGAGTTTTCTGATATTTATGCAGCGGGTGATGTATGCGAAACACGCCACTTATTAACAGGAGGATGGATCGTTCCATGCCTCGGAACAATAGCTGTCCGTCAGGGAAAAATTGCAGGAATTAACGCTGCTGGAGGAGATTCTACTTATGATGGCACTTTGGGTTCATGGGTTTCAAAAATATTCGATATGGAAATTGGAGGTACTGGCTTAACTGAATTGGCAGCAGAAAGAGAAGGATTTGATATTGTAGCTAGAAAAGTGACTTCTGTCACAAAACCTCATTATTGGCCAAATGGATCCAAGATTAAAGTAAAATTGATCGCTGAACGGGATTCTGGTAGATTATTAGGGGCCCAGCTGATCGGTGGCGAAGATGTGGCCCAGAGAATTAATGTTCTAAGTCTTGCGCTTCAAAAGAGGATGGATGTGTATGAATTAGCAAAAGTAGACACTTGCTATGCCCCTCCCGTTGCAGATACTTGGGAACCATTTGTTCTAGCAGCAGATGTCGTAATAAAGAAAATGGCAAAACAACACGCCTAAAATCTCTTAAAAATTCAGTAAAGTTTGTGTTCTCCTAGAGTAAATAGACCTCCTTCTTTTTAACATTTTTTCCTTTTATGCCTTTTAGGAAATTTGGTTCTTTTTTACTACTCTCTTTATTATTTTTCAATAGTTTTTACGCTAATCTGGTGACATCCTCACACGATTAACATCGTGTGCTTCCAGCCCCTATTTCATGGCGTGTAGTTCCTGCTTCAGTCACCCTCCAACGAGGATGTCCACAGGCGTGACTTCCGACTCGTCCAGTCGTAGCTCTTTTGAGTATATTTATGGCAGAATTTAAGTCCCGATCTATTATTAATCCACAA
>JAECRX010000042.1 GCA_016292335.1 Candidatus Sifarchaeum subterraneum
GGTCTTTACATACACATTTTGTGCGTACATATGCGGTACCTAAATTTGGCTCAACAGTAGTAAACGGATAATCAGCAACTTTGGCGGAAGTTAAACATGCAGCATTGAGAAAAGATGTTTTTCCTGAAGACGGCTTTCCGACAATACCAAGAAGCAATGTTTTCACCACTTTTTTATTCCTGAAATTTCAAAAGATACGTAATTAGTTTTGAAAAGATAATTTGTGTTTTCTTGTTTCTTTTTTTATGTATGTATAATCCTTTGCAAGTATTTTAGCATTTTGTTTACAAAATAGAACCGCTTAAGGAATTCTCTGCAAAAGGATTGCTTTTACTTTTCATCGAAAGAAAAAGTTCGAATTAAAATAGTTTTATTTAGTTTAAATCTATTTAAATCAAAGGAAATAATCAAGAGTTTTAAGATTAAGTTTTTCCTACCATTTTTTGGAAGCACTCAAAATCTTGTTGATTATTGAGGAGGATTAAGTATGGAGCCTGTATTGCTTGAAAAGGATGGACCTATAGCATGGATTACTTTAAATCATCCGGAAAAGCGTAATGCATTATCTCTAGAGTTGATGTATTATATGCAAAAACAGTTAAACCATGTTGAAAAAGACTCTGAAATCCGCGTCGTAGTAATTAGAGGGAATGGCCCCGATTTCTGTGCAGGACATGATTTTAAAGAATTGGTTGGAGAGAATTATGATATTCACCATTTTCGCAAGCTTTTTTCAGTATCCTCTGGGATGATGCAGCAACTTCATAAGCTCCCACAGCCTGTTATAGCCCAGGTTCATGGTACTGCCACGGCAGCTGGATGCCAGCTCGTTGCAGCATGTGACCTTGCTATTGCGGAAACCGGTGCTCAATTCGCCACTCCGGGAGTAAAAATCGGACTTTTTTGTATCACACCTATGGTTCCGTTAGTCCGTATTATTGGAAGAAGGCGAGCCATGGATATGCTGTTAACAGGTAGGTTTGTTCCAGCAAAGGAAGCTGAGCAATTCGGACTTGTAAACAGGGTGGTTCCCCAAGATAAGCTTGTTAAGGAAACAAGAAATTGGGCTCTGGAGATAGCTCAATACAGCCGGTTTACACTCGCATTTGGGAAGCAGGCTTTCTACCAGCAGATAGATTTAGACGAATTATCAGCTTACAACTATGCAAAAGAAGCAATTGCCATGAACTCTCTTGCTATTGATGCTCAGGAGGGTATGAAAGCTTTTCTGGAAAAGCGTAAACCTAAATGGAAGCATACTTAGGTGTTTAAAGACGAAGAGAATATTTTTTTGAAATTTTATACATTGGTTTGAAATGAATAATTGAGCACACAACCTAAAAATTCAGCAATGAATGATATAAAGGAATTAGCAAGCTAATAGCAAATTTATAACGTTTAGCCCCGTTATTTTTCCGAAGGTGTAACAATTGAAGATCTTAATAACTGATGTATTTGACGAAGCAGGAATAGAATTGTTGAGGAAATCCGGATTTGAGGTTGTAGAAGATTTTACGATAACTCACGGTTCGTTGATTGAAAAAATTAAGGACTTTGATGCGCTTATAGTTCGATCAAGGACTAAGGTCACAAAAGACGTGATTGAAGCTGGGAAAAGATTAAAAGTCATCGGAAGAAGTGGCGCAGGTCTTGATAATATAGACTTAGACGCTGCTAAGACTTCCCAAATCGAAGTGGTAAGTGCTGCTGAGGCTGTAAGTGTTTCGGCAGCGGAACTTGCTTTCGGTCTACTTCTTTCGTTATTCCGAAAAATACTTTTGGCAAGTACATCAATGAAAGAAGGAAAATGGGAAAAAACTGGATTAATGGGACATGAACTTAGAGGGCAAACGATCGGAATTGTTGGCTGTGGCAGAGTTGGGTTGCAGGTTGCTAAATTTGCTATTGCCTTTCAAATGAATGTTCTAGGGTATAGCCATTCTGAATCGGGAATTAAACGTGCCGAACAAATGGGTATCAAGACTTTTGGACCTAGTCGTGATGATCTTTATTCTATGCTACCGTTGTGTGATATAGTTACAATCCACATCCCTCTTCGTCCCGAAAATTATCGTTTTTTTGGAAAGAAGGAATTCTTATCCATGAAGAAGGGATCTTATTTTATTAACACCTCAAGGGGTGCTATAGTTGATGAAAATGCGTTACTCAAGGCTTTAAATGAGAATAGAATAGCCGGTGCAGCATTAGATGTGTTTGAAGCAGAGCCACCAATAACCGGAACGTCTTATTCTCTTTCGAAGCATCCCAATGTGATTTCCACGCCACACATTGGCGCTACCACACAAGAAGCTCAACATGAAGCAGCAATTATGGTTGTTGAAAAAATCATTGAGATATTAAAGAAATAAGTGGATTTTAAATCGACCTAGATTATCTTCTAACACGTATTTTTAGAACGGATTTGAGCAAGAAACCCCACGCATTTTAAGGGTGGTATGAATTGCGTGTGCGCAGTACCAAATCCGCTGACTTTATATATAGTGCTCTCATATATATGACAAGAGGTTATCAAGAAGAGTTAACATGCGTTCATCTAATGAACTATCATTTTGTATGGTGTCCAAAATACAGAAGGAAGATACTAACAGGGAAATTAAAACAGAGATTGGAAAGTCTTATACATAAAAAAGCGAAAGAGTTTGATTGCCAGATATTGGAATTGAAAGTAATGCCAGATCACATACATCTGTTTATTCAAGGAAAACCAACAATAGCACAGAACAGGCTAATAGGTGAAATCAAAGGATATACATCAAGAATATTAAGAACAGAATTTCCAGAATTGTTGAAAATGCCTACGTTATGGACAAGGAGTTATTTTGTATCAACGGCAGGGAATGTAAGTTCCCTTGTCATCAAAAAATACCTTGAAGAACCGAAAGGTAGATGACATGGCACTACGAAGTTATAAATTCAGAATATACCCAACTAAAAAAAAAACTCGTAGATTGAATAATCACCTTAATTTATGCTGTGAATTATACAACACTTTACTACAAGAATGTAGGCACGCATACAGGACGCATAAAAAATCTCTTATCAATAGGCATGAGTTAAACAAACTTATTAAGGAAATAAAACATAACGATCCAAAATTCAATACGGTTTATTCACAAGTTCTTCAAGATACGAGGGACAGAGTGATAAACGCTTATTCTCATTTCTTTCGAAGAGTTAAAGAAAAGAAGTCAGGAAAAAGAATCAAAGTGGGATTTCCGAGATTTAAGAAATTTTATAAAAGTATAACTTATCCGCAAAATAATGGATCGTTTAAATTTAAGAACGATAGAA
>JAECRX010000268.1 GCA_016292335.1 Candidatus Sifarchaeum subterraneum
AATTCATTGGAGGCAAACTTACGGAAAGCTACGAGGCTAATAGCAAAGTTCCCAACCATTGTTGCGGCATTCTCTAGAATAAGAAATAAGCAAGCGCCCATACCTCCAGATAAAACGCTGTCCCATGGAGCAAATTTCTTATATATGCTCCGGGGAAGCAGGCCGAACGAGATTGAGGCAAAGTTAATGGAGGTGGATTTTATTCTCAGCGCGGAGCACGAGTTAAGCACATCTACATTTTCTGTAAGAGTAACAGCATCTACACTCTCCGACATCTATTCAGCTATCATTTCCGGGCTGGGCACGTTTAAGGGCCCGCTTCACGGAGGCGCACGTCTAGCTGTTATGAAAATGCTCGATGAAATATCCTCACCAGAAAATGCAGAAGAGTATGTGCTAAACCTCATTTCAAACAGGCAGCGGGTTATGGGATTCGGGCACAGGATCTACAAAACATACGACCCCAGAGCAAAAATATTCAAGAAACTCGCAAAGAAAATAGCAGAAGAAATGGGTGATGCGAGGTGGTATGAAATCGCTGAAAATATTGAAACAACCGTTCTCAACGAGCTTGTTGAAAAGCGTGGCAAACCAATTTATCCAAACGTTGATTTATATGCAGGTGTTGTTTACAAATACCTAAAAATACCTCATCTACTTCCAACCACCTTGTTTGCTATTGGAAGGGTTTCTGGATGGATAGCGCATTGCATTGAGCAGTATGCAGACAACAAGCTGATAAGACCCCGTGCAAAATATTCTGGTGAGCACAATTTACCCCTTAGTAAGCAGTAGTAGATTATCTAAATATTTCAAGCAGTTGTAATAGATTTTAAAGTGTGTTTAAAAAATATGGTCTTCACATCTTTTCAAGTTAATCTATGAACATAAACGGTCCAGCATAAATGATACGCATCCAAGTTTTACAATTGTAATTGGAAAGGAATGATGTTAATAGTGTTCCTCGAAATTATGTTGTATCAAAAACCTTATGTTTTTCATAATGGAAGTAAAGGCGTCCCCTTGTCCAAAATTTCTGGAACCCTCTTGTGCACATTTTTCCTCATTTTGTCTTCGTGATTTAATGGACAAGTTCATCTTAACCGAAAAATTGAAAATAGAACTAAAACTTCTTTCGTATGAAAAACAGAGTTTCTTACCTGATATAAGAAAGATAGAATGTGAAAAATAATCATTCTAAGGCTCTTTAGGAAAAAGCTAACGGTGATATTATCAATTAGAATTACTTAAACTTCCTTAACTTCTAAATAATCCGTGATACGTGAGGTCTAAAATAAAAATGAGTCCAAAATTCGGATATTCAGTATATGGTCTCGATCCAGATCGAGCAGTAAAAGTATCTGGCAGAAATCTGAGAATTTCTCACAAACATGCAAGAGAGATCTGTAATGCTATAAAAGGGATGTATCTTGAGGATGCAAAGATTCTCATGGAAGAAATCATTGGTTTTAAGCGAAGACTTCCTTTTAGGAGATATCGGAAGAAATTAGGCCATCATTCTCTTCACAAGTGGTATGCAGGAAGAAATCCTGTCAAGGCATCAAAAGAGATTTTGAAAATTCTTGCACATCTTGAAGCAAATGCAGATTATAAGGGATTAGATATTGATCGCCTACGAATAATCCATGCAGCCGCCCAAAAAGCTATTAAGATTAAAAACTTTATTCCAAGAGCTCATGGAAGGTCTACTCCATATTTTGATACTCTTTCTCACGTGGAGTTAGCAGTTGAAGAAGAATAGTGTATTAGCTCTTTGAGTCTTTTCTTTCACGCTTATGAGTGAAGAGTATGTTAACGACTTCGCGATGACTCATAGAGCCTAACCCCAACTAAGTCAAAACAGCCTACACCGACTAATTGTTCATCAGTTCCTTGTGTTGTCTCAGCAAGGGGTCAAATTGAAGTTGGTTGTATTGTATTGGGGCACCTAACTCTCGGAAGAGGAGTGATATATTCTACATCAATTGGAGCGGAAACATCTGTTCCAATTCCCCTCTGTGATCCTAAAGGGATCCCCCTAGAGGTATGTTTATAGAACCTTAACATAAAAATCATCTGCATAAACTTTTAAAAAGGATAAATTTTTCTGAGTATTACTGAAATAATGATGTTATGAAAAAAGAAATATAATGGGTAAAAATTCTAAAGGTTCAAACGCCTTTCCATTACGAGCCTTTAGGCTTTTAAATTTATGATTACTTGTCAATAATACGAATTGTCTATTGATTATAGCTTTTTGTGACATCAGCTTATCACTCAAGAAGTGGCTTTAAAGGAGTGTAATAATCTGCCTGGAAGAAAACACTTTATTGAAAGAGGATTGCTAAAGTCTTCTTTAGACGAATTTCTTGCAAGAAATTTAAAGAGAGCCGGATATGCTAGTCTTGATATCATTAAAACACCTCTCGGAACTCGTGTCACTATCTCTGTTGAACGTCCTGGTATTGTTATTGGAAGTCGAGGGAGGAATATTAGAAAACTTACTCAGCTTTTAGAAGAAACATTTAATTTAGAAAATCCTCAAATTGAGGTCTCTGAAGTTGAAGTACCTGAATTAAACGCCAGAGTTATGGCATCAAAATTAGCGAATTCGTTAGAAAGAGGGATACATTTTAGGCGTGCGAGCTATAGCGTATTACGTCGAGTTATGTCTGGCGGCGCTAAAGGGGTTGAAATTATTGTAAGTGGAAAACTGACAAGTCACCGTGCTAGAACTGAAAAGTTCAGGGAGGGATTTATAGCAAAATGTGGTGAACCCGCCCGATTGCTCGTAGATATAGCGACTGCGCATGCAATCTTAAAGAAAGGAATTATTGGCGCCACAGTAAAAATTATGAAAAGCAGTAATGGCCTACCTGATCAAGTTTTCATAAAGGAGCCTGAAGAAAAATTTGAAGAAGAATTTGCAGAGGAATATGAGGAAGAACTTGAAGAAGCACTTGAAGTAAAAAAATTATTAGAAGAATTCCAAGAAGAACCAGAAAAACCTCCTGAAGAAAAATTTGAAGAAATTATAGAAGAGGTAACAGAAGAGGTAACAGAAGAGGTAACAGAAGAAGTTCCAGAAGAAGTTCCAGAAGAAAAATTAAAAAAAGAAATGGGTTCAGATAAAGAGGAGGAGAAAAGATAGTGGCAATTTTAAGGAGAAAAGAGATCAGAGATATGAGACCAGAGGCTCGGATGAAGAATTTAAAAGAACTAAGACTTGAGTTATCACGTCAAAAGGCGTTAATAGCGGCTGGTGGCGCATTGGAAAATCCAGGAAAAGTCAGAGAGATCAGAAGAACAATTGCAAGGCTTATTACTATTATGAAAGAACTTGGAGAACTTCCTTGAGACTTTTCTATGAAATTTTCTATAAATAATCTAATTCGAAGTGAACTTATCGGTTTAAAGGTTGGGATCGCAAAAAGTACACATGCTGGATACGTGGATATAAAAGGAATTGTAATTGATGAAACAAAAAACACATTTTTGATCTTATCTCAAGGAAAAAAAAAGCGGGTTCCAAAAAAGAATTGTGTATTTCGTTTCTATTTGCCAAATGGAATGAAAGCAGAAGTAAATGGTAATCTACTTCTTGGAAAACCTGAAGAAAGAATAAAGAAGGTATTAAAGAGGAAGTGGTGAGTTGAGCGGCATCGGACTGGACATAGAACCCCCCCGAAGTACTTGTGAAGATCCATACTGCCCGTTTCATGGAACTTTACCTGTCAGAGGAAGAGTATTCGTAGGAGAAGTAATCAGTGCTAGAATGCAACATACAGCTGTTATAAGACGTGATTACATATTTTCTATACCCAAGTATAGAAGATACGAACGCAGACGTAGTCATATTTCCGCACATAACCCTCCTTGCATAAACGCAACAAGAGGCGATTGGGTAAAAATAGCAGAATGTAGACCTCTTAGTAAAACTGTATCTTTTGTAATTGTTGAAAAACTTTAAAGCGATCGTGATATTCATGGCCAAAAGGCATTTTACTGGGCGATTCAAACCAAAAATGAGTTTAGGGCTACCTAAAGGGGCGAAAGTACTCTGTTCAGATAATACTGGAGCCCGTATAGTCGAAATCATTGCAGTAGGCGGTTATAAGGGCCGATTGAGAAGATTACCCGCTGCTTCCGTTGGAGATTTAGTCACAATTACTGTCAAGAAAGGATCACCTGAATTGAGAAGACAAGTACTAAAAGCAGTCGTTATTAGACAAAAGATGCCATATAGGAGAAAGTCTGGAGAATTCATATCTTTCCAAGACAATGCCGTAGCGATAACTGATGAGGCAGGTAATCCACGAGGATCAGAAATTAGAGGCCCATTGGCAAGAGAAGCGGCAGAAAGGTGGCCAAGATTGGCATCAGCGGCCAGTATAATAATTTAAAAAATAAGGTGACCAGTACTTGCGATCAAAAAAACCTAGCAAACAAAGGAAGGCACTATTTAATGCTCCATTTCATAAAAGACAAAAATTAATGAGTGCGCCTCTTTCAGAGTCATTAAGATCGGAGATTCTTGAAAAGTATGGTGTATGGGTTAGATCTTTTCCTGTAAGAAGCGGTGATTCTGTAATTATTACAAGGGGTGACTTTAAAGGAGCTGAGGGAAAGATTGCAAAAGTTGACTTGAAAAAGTTACGCGTTTTTGTTGATGGGGTTACTAAAGAGAAATCGGATGGCACAACCTATTTCCCAGCCATTCACCCATCAAAAATAAGATTAATAAAAATTGATTTGGATGATCCTAGAAGAAAAAAGAAGCTCGAAAGGAAATCCACTAAAGAAGAAGAGGAGGAAGAGTTAATTGGCGAAGAAAGGGAGTAGATCACATTTAAAGCGATTTCCCGCCCCAAAACATTGGCCTATCCATCGAAAAGAAGAAAAATTCACTGTTAGGCCACGGCCTGGACCTCATTCAATAAATCGTTGCCTGCCTCTTTTAATAATTATCAGGGATATACTGCATCTTGCTCTAAGTTATCGTGAAGCAAAAAGGATAATTTCTGAAAAGAAGATTCTTGTTGACGGAAAGGTTAGAACTGACATCAAATTTCCAGCTGGATTGATGGATGTAATTTCCATCTCAGATATTGATCAACACTATCGATTAATTCCCGTTCCACGAAAAGGCTTGATCTTTCATCCAATTGACGCAGAAGAAAAAAGTTTTAAGTTATGCCGCATTAATAACAAAAATACTGTAAGGGGTGGAGCCACTCAAATTAATCTCCATGATGGTCGGAACATTTTAATTAATATGGAAGATCTTGATCAGCCAATTGGAGATATTTATGATACCATTAATGTTTTAAAGATAACTATCCCTGAACAAGAAATACTTGATCATATAAAATTTGAAGAAGGAAATTTAGCACTCGCAATTGAAGGAAAGAATATGGGCTATGTTGGAACAATCACAAACATTGAAAGGAGATTAGCAAGAGAAAATGTAGTAACCTTTGAAGGCAAAGACGGTGAGATATTTCAAACAGCACAAAAATATGTTTTTCCAATAGGTCGTGATTCTTCTCTGATTTCGTTGCCTGAATGATGAAACGAAAGAAGGAGTTTAAATTGATGGAATTTGACAGAGAACACATCTTGGATCAATGGAAAGAGCATCCCATGCGCAAACCTCGCATAGGTAAGGTAACTGTGAACATTGGTGTTGGAACATCAGGTGAAAAATTAGAAAAAGCACGAACTGTGCTTGAACAACTCACTGGACAAACGCCAATTAATAAAAATGCGAAACAAACAATAAGAGATTTCGGAATACGAAGACATGAACCAATAGCTTGTATGGTTACTTTACGGGAAAAAGGAAAAATTTACCACTTTCTAGAAGGAGCCTTCCAAACCAGTTATATAGATCAGACTCTGTTATTTCGAAATTTCGATAAGTTCGGGAATTTTTCTTTTGGAATAGAAGAACATATAGAGTTTCCGGGAACTAGATATGACCCTGATTTAGGTATTTTTGGGATGGATGTTTGTGTCACAATGGAGAGGCCTGGTTACAGAATCAACAAAAGAAGACGCTTAAAAAAGAAAATCCCCAAAAATCATCGATTGACGAGAGAGGAAGTGTGGGTATTTCTAGAGGAGGAATTCGATATAAAATTGGTTAAGGAGCGGAGGCGGTTCGAATATTGAGTGCCAAAAAGTCTCATATTCTGTGTCAGCGGTGTGGTACTAATCGAGCAGTAATAAGACGTTATAGGCTTATGATATGTAGAAGATGTTTTAGAGAAATTGCCGAAAAACTTGGATTCAGAAAATATAACTAAAAACGATTGGGGGAATTTTCTCTGACTTTGATGGATCCCTTAGCCAATGCTTTGAATAATTTAATGAACAACGAGGCCGTGGGTAGACGAGAATGCATCATAAAGCCCGCATCAAAGATAATTGCTTCGACCCTGCGTGTAATGCAAAAAGGAGGATACATTGGAGAATTTGAATACATAGATGATGGTAGAGCAGGAAAATTTACCGTTCAATTATTAGGACGGATAAATAAATGTGGAGTTATCAAACCTCGATTTCCCGTTGGTTATCGTGACTTAGAAAAATTTGAAAAGCTCTATCTCCCAGCAAAGGACTTCGGTTTATTAGTTTTGACTACCACTGCAGGGATTATTTCACAAAGCGAAGCAAAGGAGCAAAAAATAGGCGGGCGATTACTGGCTTACGCTTATTGATTTAGCATCTCCTTTGGAGGAAAAAAAGTGGCCAAATATGCATATATAGAACAGATAATTGAAATCCCGTCAAATGTCCAAGTTTCTGTTAGCAAAGATAAAAAGGTGCTTGTAGAAGGACCAAAAGGAAAATTGGAACGGGATTTTTCTCATGCAAGATCCATCAACATTGAAAAGGAAAACAATGAATTAAAGATCTTCGCACATTTTCCGAGAAAAAAAGAAAGGGCACTTCTCGGCACTATTAAAGGCCATATTGGAAATATGATTAAAGGAGTTACCGAAGGGTTTATTTATAAGATGAAAATCGTATACGCCCACTTCCCAATAACCGTAGAAATCGATGATAAATCAGGTTGGGTATATCTTCAGAATTTCCTTGGTGAAAGAGGATTCATAAAAGGAAAAGATGCCCGATTTGCTCGTAAAGCAAAAATCGTTGGAGACACAATAGTCCGTGTTGAAAAAGATGATGTAATATTGAGCGGAATTAACATAGAAGAAGTTGCTCAAACTACTGCAAATATTCAAAAAGCGTGTAGAATTAAAAATAAAGACCCGAGAGTTTTTATGGACGGGGTTTATGTTTATGAAAAAATAAAATAACTGATTTATCAGAAAAAAATCTGTAACTATTAAGTTTTCTGGAATAGAGAGGCTTTTAGGTGCCTTTTGTAAATGACTTAGAAACTTAAATAATCTGTTTATTCGTAGAAAGTATCTTTATGGTAATATTGATATGGAAAGACATCAACTCACTCACATAAAACTTCACAGTTACAAAAATCTTTTTCAAATAAAAAAGAAATTTATGATGAATTTGGCCGTTTTGGATGGGAGCTATATTGGTTAAAGATCACGTATTTCGGGAAAAAGAAAGGAAGAAAAAAAGTAGACCAAAATTTAAAAGACAAGAAAGTTGGAGATACAAAAGGTTAAGTAAAAGTAGTTGGAGAAGACCAAAAGGAATAGACAATAAAATGCGGGAAAAGAGAAAAGGGTGGCCAAAATCTCCTTCAAAGGGATATAGAGGGCCCAAAGAAGTAAGATATCATCACCCAAGCGGCTTCGAAGAAATATTAATTCACAATCCAAAAGATCTTGAAAAAATAGATCCTGAGAACACGATCGCAAGGATAGGACATACTGTGGGAGCAAAAAAAAGAATTCAAATCCTTGATATGGCGCGGGAACAAGGTATCGTGATCGTAAACCCAATTATTCCCCTTGAGCTCATGGAATTAATTACTACGGAAGAAGAAGAAGAAGAAGAGGAAGAAGAATTTGAATTCTAAATAAATAATGGAGGCTTCACCAGTGGATCTCAAAAGTCAAAAAAGCTTGGCGGCTCGAACATTAAAGGTCGGTAAAGGAAGAATCTGGATTGATCCAACACGCATTGATGACGTTTCAATGTCCATCAGACGTGAGGACATTAGACGTTTAGTTCATGATGGATTTATTAAAGTAAAGCCCAAAAAAGGGATAAGTCGCGGACGAGCACGAATCCTCCACCAGAGAAAAAAAAGTGGAAAAAGAAGGGGGCATGGAAGTAGAAAGGGCAAAAAAACAGCTAGAATGCCAAAAAAAGAGGCATGGATGAAAAAGATTAGACCAATACGGAAGTATCTGAAACGACAACGAGACAGACGAATAATTGATACCAAAACCTATAGGGTGCTCTATCGAAAGGCAAAAGGAGGATTTTTCAGAAGCGTTTCCCATCTTGAGCATTACATAAAAGAAGAAGGACTTTCAAGGAGGTAAACACTGTTGGCACGGGGACCAAAGTACCGAGTTTTCTTCCGTAGGAGAAGAGAGGCAAAAACTGATTATTATTTACGCCAACGCTTACTGCTATCAAGATTACCCAGATTTGTTATTCGCAGATCCTTAAAGCACTCCATCGCTCAAATTGTAAATGCACGAATTGAAGGAGACTTTGTGATTACTTCTGGCCATACTAATGAACTTAAGAGGGATTTTGGCTGGTTGGGTGGTTGCGGAAACATGCCTGCGAGTTATCTGGTTGGATTTTTAACTGGATATCGCGGACTTGAATTAAATGTTTCAAAAGCTATTTTAGATATTGGTACTTTTTCACCCATTGGTGGGAGTAGACTTTTTGCGGCCTTGAAAGGGGCTATAGACGCGGGTTTAAATATTCCTCACAATGAAAAGATTTTGCCTGATGAATCAAGGATAAGAGGGGAACATATCGCTGATTATGCTAACTTAATTTTTGAAATGGACCCGGAAAAGTATGAAAGGCATTTTTCAAAGTATCTAGAAAGAGGGCTTGATCCCCGCGGACTTCCAGAGCACTTTGATGCGATTAAAGATAAAATGAGTGAAAAATATGAAGGAGGGTAACTAATTATGGCTTCTTACAAAGAGGAATGGGTTCCAAGGACAAAGGTCGGTAGACTAGTTAAGGAGGGAGTTTATACCTCACTTGAACAAATCTTTCAAGCCTCTCTTACAATAAGAGAAATTGAGATCATCGAATTCTTTCTACCTGGTTTGGAAGAAGAAGTCATCAACGTAAACTTAGTACAAAAACAAACTGACGCGGGTGAAAAGTCTAGGTTCAAAGCCTCCGTTGTTGTCGGTAATCAAAACGGATTCGTAGGCGTTGGTGAGTCAAAAGCTAAAGAAATAGGACCTGCTATCAGAAGTGCTATTGTAGCTGCTAAATTAAACATTATTCCGGTACGTAGGGGTTGTGGCTCTTGGGATTGTACCTGTGGGCTTGCTCATTCAATTCCGTTTAAAATACAAGGGAAAGCAGGCAGTGTCAGAATTGATTTAAAACCGGCCTCCCGTGGTACAGGTCTTGTTGCAGGGGATACTGGAAAATTGGTATTGCGGCTTGCTGGAATCCAAGATGTATTTTCTAAATCACGGGGAGATACTAGGACTTCCGAAAATTATGCAAAGGCCACATTTGATGCATTACGGAATACCTACAGAATATTGGCTCCTTCTGATTGGAAAATAGAGTGATCAACACCTGATTTTTTTGGATAAAGAAATTCGGTGTCTATAGTATCAAAAAAATTTAGATAATGGATTAAGAACAATACTTTTAAGAGTTGGATACTTGTTTTAAAGGCGGATTACTCTCTAACTCAGCCCCTGAATTTAAAACGTATTAATCGGATTTTTCATTCTTTAGGTGGGGAAAATGGCAATTGACGTTCAACCGGTTCTTTTTATTGTTTCCTTATTTGTGATACTTGGAATTATTGTGGCAAGATTTGCTGAACAGTATAAATTTCCAAGAACGCTTCCCCTGATATTTACAGGAGTTGGCATTGGCATGTTTAATTACTTGTTAAAAGAACCGATTTTAGATGTCACTGAACTTGGAGGTTCACTTGAAGTCATTGCAACACTTGTCCTCGTGGTGGTTCTCTTCAAGGAAGGCATGTTGCTAGAGTTATCTACACTCAAACTAAATTTCAAACCCATTAGTTTATTAGCGTCCCTTGGTCTTATCCTTACAACTATTCTTGTCGGGCTACTTGCAGGACTTACCATAAAATTGTCAGTTCTTTTAGCCCTTCTATTTGGAGCGATCCTTAGCCCCACTGACCCGGCAGCTACATTTGCACTTTTTAAAGGTGGATCCAGGATTAAGAAAAAAATTGAATCGATACTGGGTGGTGAGAGTGCCTTTAACGACGCAGTAGGAATAGTATTGGTTGGAAGTGTCTTTCTTCCTGCAGTGGAAACAGGCCAATTAGATTTTTCATTTCTTATTGTCATCGAGATTATTTGGGCATTAGTGGGTGGAATAATTATAGGAGTTTGTATAGGATACTTGGGTCTTATTCTCATTAAACGAGTTGACCAAAAAACGGAAATTAGTTTGCTTACACTCTCAAGTGCACTTTTAGCATTTGCACTCTCTGAACTAGTAGGTGCTTCTCCAGTTATAGCAGCTATTATCAGCGGCCTGACTTTGGCCAACCCTAAAATTGTAAGGCAATTTCCTTTCCCTTACAAAACAGATGTCTTAGAACTTTGGGATAATCTATCATTCTTAGGGGAAATAGTTGCATTCATACTGCTTGGAGTATTTTTTAACCCCTTAACTGCCTTGCCTTTTCTGTTTGTAGCTCTTGGTATATCGTTTATCATTTTATTAGCTCGACCGCTTGCTGTTTATGCTTGCCTACATCCTCTTAGATTTCCGAGAAATGAAAAACTGTTCATTGGTTGGTGTGGAATGCGAGGTCTAACAGCTGCGGTGTTAACGGCTATGGCATTTGAGACAATGATCCATCAATCACCAGATCTAGCAAATGCAATTTTGAATATTGTAATGCTGGTTCTTCTGACAACATCCATCATTCAAGGTTTTACAATGAAAACCGTTGCAAATGAAACAGGGGTTGTTGAGGAAATTGACGAGTTACAAGAATTGAAGGCAAAACAATTAGCCTTAACATCCATACTTCATCACATTGATGAATGTTACAAGAATAGAGAGATGAGTAGACCATCTTACCATGGTCTTTGCATTGGATTTAGAGAGGAACTTCGTCAAATATCCGAACAACTAGGCAGGATCCAAGCTGAACGTCAAAATAGGCTTAAACTATTACAAATTGAAAAAGAGGCCTATAATCGTGCACTTTCATTCTTAGAAGAAGCAAAAGTTTCAGGAGATATTCAAGAAGAAATTTGCCATCTAATATCCAAGGAGTATACAGATAGAGTTCATGAACTAGATGCGATGATTTCTTTATTAACTGACCGACTGATTCCTCCTACCAAAAGAAAACTTGTAGATAAGCTTTTAACACGCGTTAGAATCAAATCAATTCCAGAAACTCTAGGTCAAATTGTAGAAGATATCAAAACGATTGATGATAAACTAGCTGAGCAATTAACCGAATTAGGTGATAGTATAAAAGAAAAAACTGAGGAGAAAGAAACGAAGGGAGAAGACATAGAAAAAGAGGGATCGTGAGAATTTCTTTAAAACTAAGGACAGCCAACAATAATGTTGCACTTGAGTACTTGCAACAAGCAGGTAATTTCTAGATAGCAAGAAAAAACAAACATATTTCAACCTTTTAACGAAATTACAGATGAAAATGCCTTACAAAGAGAATATTGTCCCTAAGAAAGGATGGACGAATTCTCTAACACAGAATTTTCATTCGCTAATTACCTAGGGTAATCAGGCAGGAGTCCCCTCGGTTGGTGGTTCAAGGGCCACTGATATCTGAACTTCCTTCCTTTTCCCTGTTGCCTTCACATCCCTTCTTCTCTTCCGCTGATCTTTTCAAGTTCTCTATTCATAGTGCCACTCGATTTGGCTCCCTTTTTTCCCGTTCTCCCGAGGATATTCCACGTATTTGGCCAATTTTCGCACGTAGCGAGGGATCATGGCTTCAAAATATACCTCCAGCGCTCCTTTTAGCATACTGACTTTACAAGGATGCCTCAATATCGAGTTGACCGTTAGAAGACCGCATCCATACTCCCACCATCTAGTAAGTAACTTCTCTGGCGGTCCATCGAATTATTTAAATACCTGTCCTACATACTCGGTGATAGAGATCACCTTTTGTCCCTCCTTTCATTATAAATGAATAAGGAGAGTCTATGGTCTCTTTTAAAGCTTTTTTCATGTAATATATACGACTGAGTTGGTGTGGAATCTAAAATGAAAACAGAAATATTCATAGTAAAAACTGAGAATCGAGAAGAGGGAATTCGAAAGCTTCTAGATCGGTTTGACCTTATGGAATTTAAGGGAAAGAAAGTTGCTCTCAAGCCGAACTACAACAGTGCTGACATTTTTCCTGCCTCTACCCATTTGGAAACTCTGCGAACATTAGTCAACGGTTTAAAGGAGGTTGGAGCCGAAAAGATAACTTTAGCCGAGCGTAGCGGTATGGGAAACACTCGAACTGTTTTGGAGCAACGCGATGTAACTAAACTTGCGGCTGAGTTGGGCTTTGAGGTTCTGGTCTTAGAAAAACT
>JAECRX010000269.1 GCA_016292335.1 Candidatus Sifarchaeum subterraneum
TTCCGAAAATCGTAAATATAGCAAGTACTCCAAAAAAGCCAGCTCCGTACACTGATAGTATTATCCCCCAAAAAACGCCAACGAATCCCATGATAGTAATTCCCATTAGTTCAATAATAAGAAGTAGAAGAAAGAGTGTCATGTAGAACCGCGATTCTTCTCTGCCAAAAAGGTATGTTATTCCTTCAAAGTATTTCTTTATAAAGGACAACTTCATGCACCATATTTTGGGAATGTATTTTTTTCACTCTGATTTTTGGATATAAATAAACATCTATTTATCCTTAATAGATGTTTTGTCAAAGTTTTCTTTATTTCATATCAGACTAGTGCTGAAAAACTTCAGAGAATTTTTTCAAAACACATAGAATTTGTTAAAATGATGTCAGTCCAATTAAATTTTCTCTCAACACATCTCACAATATTTAACGTTAGGAACAATTTTTAATCAACAATTGGAACAATAATTCTTTTTGGGTGGAGGAGGTGGTGGTGGAGACCCGTCTTTAATTATTTTCCTTTTATCTTTCATAATTAGTTTTTCAGCTACAACTTCTATGGTTTAATGGTTTCAAAAAAAGGTAACGGCATTTACATAATTTAAATCGGAATTTTAAGCTTAATTTGTATTTAATTTGATCTATTCTTTTTCAAAGAAAAGAAAAGCGTAGTAGGAGGTATTAATTACCTCCAGTTTTTCGCCATCTTTTTTGGCACCAAATTTCTTATATTGCGGATGAAATCTTTTCTTTTATTTCAGTCATCTTTTCTTCGGAAAGCTTTTGTTGAGGCCAAATAAATCTAAATTTATCTCCAGACCATCTTGGAAGGATGTGTATATGCAAATGTTTAACTACTTGCCCTGCAACTTCTCCAGCACTTGTAAAGATGTTGTAGCCTTCAGGATTCATGCCTTCTATCACACCTTTTGTAACCTTATGGACGGCACTAAAAAGCGCAGGGATTTCATCTGCAACGGCTTCATCTAAAGTTTCGTAATGATTTTTAGGAATTACAAGCGTGTGTCCTTCATTTATGGGATTAATATCCAAAAATGCTAAGGCATGTTCGTCTTCATATATCTTATATGAAGGAATTTCACCTTTGACAATTTTGCAAAAAATACAATCCGGATCTTGCAACTTTCTTATCCTCCTCATCTTTGTTTTTATCTTAATTTATATCTATCAGAGATTTTTCATTTAACAAGTAAAGAAAGGTTAAAAAGAGTGGTTCTTCTCCTGTAACAGTATAAACTCAATAAAAGTCAAAAAAGAACCACTTAAGTGAAAGTGGTTCTCGCAGGTATATATCTGTTTCGCGGAGTAAGGGAAAAAAGTCCAGAATGGGGCGAAATAGTGTGATTACCTCTAAACTAGAGGCTACAATCATAAACATCAAGGATTTTCAACTAAATTGGGGAAAAACAAGGATTAACAGGAAAGTTCGCGAATGTGGATTTTATGTAGGTGATTCTACCATTTACGAGATTTTAAAGTGCCACCATTTGACTCTTCCGCCTAAGAGGGAACTTCATGATGTCATTATCCGTATCGAAACGGATTTAAAAGGTAAAGATTGGAATATACATGTCAGATTAGCCAAAAAAAAATTATCCCAAAGATAGGCCTCTTCTTGCGTTGATCAAGATGAAAATTGCTGTACATAGTGGAGATTTAGATGGAATTACTTCTGCTGCACTTTTTTTGAGAAAATACCCTTCTGCAAAAATCAGTTTTTTAACTGTCAGGGAAGCAAAAGAAACGGAAGAAAAATTTGATGTCACAGTCGATTTGCCAAAGACAAAAAACACAAAAATAAACATTGATCATCATGCATCGAATTTTGAAGAACTCAAAGAAAAAAATGGATTATCTGATTCTGATATTGTTGATCCCAATGCACCTGCAGCAGTTTGTCTTGTTTATGACTATCTTGAATTTGAAGGGGATATAATTGCTCAAGAAATTGTTGAACTTGGGTTAAAATCGGATACAGCAAATTTCACAGATGAGATCAAGTTACTTGAGTCTGTTATTAGAAATAACAGAAATGACCCTTCTAATCTTTTCAAGATTACAAAAATACTCTCAGAAAAAGGAAAAGGAATTTTTAAGGATAAATTTACCACAAAGTTATATAATGAGACAAACGTTGAAAGAGAGCGACTAGATCGAATATTATCAAAATTATTGAAAGATAAGTCGATTAAAAGTGCTGATTGCGTTATAGTTGATATAACTAAGTCCTCAGTTCCTTCATGGCTTGCAAAGGATATTTTGTGGGCATTATACGATGCGGATATAAAGGTGGTTTCAATAGTCTATGAAACTGAAGTAAAAAAAAGAAGACAAGCAAAGAAGGGATTAGTGAAAATTTCCATAGGAGTAAATCCAAAATACAACAAAATGTTTAATGTCAGACCAATTGCCGAAGAATTAGGAGGTGGAGGCCACAGTTTTGCAGCAGGTGCAGAACATGACGATTTTAAAATTGTCAAAAAAAGATTAATGACAGGATTATCCGAATTTGGCGTAACCGAATATATCAATATAGAAAAATATGGAAAAA
>JAECRX010000270.1 GCA_016292335.1 Candidatus Sifarchaeum subterraneum
AATCGTAGCTCTTATCTTGTTCTGTGTTATGGCAGGAATAACTTTCATGGATACTCCAATAACAATTACACCGGCGGGAGACATAGTTTATACTGTTACAGTAAATGGATCTGATATATCTTCACACACTACTAGTGGTACAGCATTAACAGTTAATGTTTCTAACCCTATTATTTTAGGGTGGGAAGTAGAAAATACTGGGACTGCAACAGAACATCTTGAATCCATGACCGTACAAATCAATGTTTTAACCCAAATTATCCCACCCATTGGGGGTTGGGAAGGGTGGAGTACGGAAAACCAAGTTTTTACGCAAACATATGAAATCAATGAAGGTGAAGGCGAAGATATTCCAAGTGGATTTGCGGAATCAGGAACCGAGACAATAGATGCCACAGAATACAAAAGTGTTATTAACGGACATAAGGTAAAACTGACCCTTACATTCCATTTTACCGGATGGGATCATACAGTAGTTGTCTATATTCAATTCGTTGAATAACTTCATCCCTCTTTTTTTTTGTAAAAACAGCTCTTTTTCTGAAATAAAGAGATTTTCTTAGTTTACGAAATCTCTTTTATATGTAGTCAAAACTTTTTCTTAAAACTAATTTGAAAATGACAAAACTCATAAAAGGGTCATAAAATCGTATTCGATATTCAGAACGATGGTCGTTTGAAATATGAAATTTAAACCCTTTCTTTTAGAACGATGGTTTAGTAAATACGAGCACGATTGTGAAATCATGATGGGGGAAAGCGGAGTTAAGCCACTCACTCTTAAAGAATTAATTGATCTCACAGGAAATACTTTTGATGATATCGATGTAAAGTTAGGCTATGGCTGGAGTAATGGATTGCCCGAGTTACGAGAATTAATAGCAGAACATTACGAGGATTTGGATGCAGACTCCATTGTAGTTACAAACGGAGCTATAGAAGCAAATTTCATTATATCTAACACGCTTCTTGATGCGAATTCTGAGGTTGTTACCATTTTTCCAACTTATGCGCAGTTGTGGCAAGTTGGTGAAAACTTAGGTGCGCGTGTAAAGAAGTGGAGATTACTTATGGACAACAAATACAAGCCAAATATTGACCAATTGGCAGATATGATTGAAAATACCGATCTAATAATAATCAATTATCCACATAATCCTACAGGTGCAGTTCTCGATAAAAAAGATTTGGAGAAAATTTGTGAACTCGCAGAGCTGCACAAAATTCCGCTTTTGTCTGATGAAATTTATCGCGGCTTAGAGTACAAAGCCACAGATCGTGCCCCTCCCGCAGTGGACTTAAGTGAAAATGCCATAAGTGTAGCTGGACTGTCTAAGGTTTACGGGCTGCCAGGTCTGAGGATTGGTTGGTTAGCTTGTAAGAACAAAGAACTTCTTGACAGAATCTGGTCATTTCGAGACTTCACTTCGATATGCAACGGGGTTATAAACGAAAAATTGGCGGCTATAGCCCTACAAAACCGTGAACTCCTCCGTGAAAGGGGTCTTAAGATTGCAATTGAAAATTTTGAAATATTAAAACAGTGGGTTGACGACCATAGTGATGTAATTTCATGGGTTCCTCCTAAGGCAGCTGTACTTACCATGCTTATGTACCACTTTGATATGGATTCTGAAACGTTCTGCAGGGGGTTAATAGAACAGAAAAGCGTGTTTGTAGTTCCTGGGTCCTGTTTCGAAACCGAGCAACAATTTAGGGTCGGGTTTGGTTATGATACAGAGAGGCTTAAAATAGGTTTACAAAAACTTAGCGAATATATCGCTTCATTAAAGGGCGAAAATTGACAGTAGACAGCACGACAAACAAGTTTTCGTGAAATTAAAGTTTTGACTGCTCAAATCACAGATATTGGAATTTAGAATGATTAAGGCATAATAAGAACACTTGCTGAGAATGACAACACAGTCATTGTTACCGAACATAATCTTGACGTAATTAAAAACGCTGACTGCATTATTGACATGGGTCCTGAAGACGGGAGCAGAGGCGGGCAAATAATTGCACAAGGTCCGCCAGAAGCTATCGCTAAGACTAGAAATTCATTTACAGGTCAACACTTAAAAGAAGTCTTATAGATTACTTTGCCTTAACTAATTTCTTTAACTGCTACTTTTTTTGTTTTAAATTTATTTTAGGCCCCTAATCGCTATTTTTAAATCCAAAAAAAAAGTTTTGCAGTCTTTTCAAATATCTTTTATCGAAGAGTTCCTTCTTTAACAGGTCTTTCTATCAAATAAAGACTTTGATCACATTCATATTTGTTTAACGGGCAAATCTTACAACGATCCATTGCCATGTGATGTCGGTTCGGTTTTATCCGCCCATTTATAATATCAATAATCTCTCCTTTTTTGTCAAGTATCCACTTCCTCATTTTTTGGTCGTAAGGGACTTTTGATCCTAGGGAGAGAATTGAGGGGAGTATATCTTTTTTGCTCTTTAATAGTTCTTTCTTTACTTCAGAAGTTAAGTAGAGAATTGAGCCAAAAGATGGAGTTTTGCCCGTCATTTCTTCCAACATGAGGCAATAACATGTAGACTGTGCCTGATGTCTTTCCCACACCTGAATATTAGCGGGAGGTTTTTTTTCTTCAGGGGCTTTTTCTTCAGGATTATCTTGCCTAACATTTATCAGTGAAACCGGAAAGGGACGTCCATTGTTAATACATAAAACATCAATTTTTCCAGACATTTGATATTGACTTGACCAAACTGGCTGATCCAATGAATAAATAAACAGATTGAACTTCTCTGATCTTTCAATGAGTTTTTCGAGGCTTTCTATTTTCTTGGGTCCTTCTAGCTGTAATCTTTCTAAAATCTTGAAATATCGAGAATCTGGTGCAAATTGATCTTCTACTATTATCGTCTCTGACAATAACTCGTGATATTTGAATAGTCTATAGTGGCAAAAAAAGTAGTCCACAAAATACCAAGGAAAGATCTCAGAAGCGGCAGATCCAGTAGATTCAGTTCCTAACTTATTAAAGAAATTATTAGCGGGGTCCATAATGCTCTTTTTTCCTAATCTCTTTATACTATAGTATTTTGGCAAAGTTTTATGAATTTTTTGAACTATCACATCGCCGATTTTTTGTGTGAGACCAGTACTTACCCTCTCATTCTTGTTTCTTCTTTATGATGTTGCTTCTATAGCGGTCTAAGTCTTCATAAATTTCCAAGATTCTGTTTTATGCACAGCAAGGATGTTTTTATGTCTTTGAAAGTTCTATAGTTTAGCGCTCAGAAACTTCAGAAGATATATTCGAGGTATTATAGAATGGTATATAATGTTTATAATTAATATGGGTAAAATTTCTTTGCATAATTCCTTTCTTTTATGTGGGGTTAATAGTTATATAACTATCGGTTATACAATTGCGAGAACCACTTCCCTTGAGTGGTTCTTTTTTTATTTCTGTCTTTATCAGACTGCTATAGAAGAAGAACCACTCTTTTTAAACTTTCTTTATTTTTAAAACAAAAAATCTCTGATTAAGAAAATGATTTTAAAAATTCACTGAAACCCATGTTAAATAAAAAGGAGACAAAAAATGTTTTTTCAATATCCTGTATGCATGCAAAAATGAATTTCTCTATGGTGAAACAATTGGAAAACAAAATTTTAGTAGCTCCTTTTTCTTTAAACAAAGAGAATTTGAAAAATCTTATGAAAGGTAAAGAAATTGAAAAACTTATCTTCTCTGTTGATTTAGAACTATCCACAATTTTTATTTTGGCTGAAAATGAAAGGAAAAAAGGGAGTAAAATCAAATTTAGAAAGGAAGAATCTTTAATTTCTATTTCTCGCCTGCTTTGGCCTCTTTGGATGATCTCTCTGGGACAAAATCGATGGATTATTTTCGATTCAATACCACTGGAACCTTACAGGGAGTTCAAAATTGTTGAAACATTTGATACTCGAAAAATCGAAGAAAAATTAGATATATCAACTCCAGAAGATTATTTGAATGCTATTTTTGAGATAATAGAATATATTAACCGTGTTGAAAGTGAACAAAGTGAAGCTTTTAAGATTCAGATAAATGCTTTATTAGATCCAATTCTTGTCGAAAATCTTAAGAATTTTTTGTTTTTTGTTGAAGAAAGGGAAATCAGTGGAATTTCGCCAACTTCAGTTTTTATGCCCTCAATTATTTCTGAAGAAGAGATTTTAAGTTATAGTCAACCTTTAGTTGATTATATTTCTTCTACACATGAATCAGTTGAAGAGTTTAATAAAACTGTGGATCTTATAGAAGAAAAAACGAGAAGTATTGATAAAAAATTAGAAGGTCAAATAACGACTATACGTGAAAAATATGATAAAAAAATAGATGAAATCAGCCAAAATATTGAAAAAGACCTTAATGAACTTCAAAATGAAATGGAAAGCAAAATAAAAGAACTTAGGGATATAGAAAAAGAAGAAATTCAAAAAATAATCAAAATCCTTGCTAGTGATCTTGAACCCTTCGAGCATACTTTTCGTTGCATTTATGTAGATTTCAGAGAAACTAGAAATAAACTAGAAAACGAAAGCCCCATGGAATTATTCGAAGAAATCCGTCCCTTTTTGGATGAAATTAAATCCCAACTTTCAAATTCTGTTCCTGAGCTGTTTTCCGACTTTATAAACAAATTGTACGAAAAAGAGATACAAATAAATAATATACAGATGGAAAATAGGCATTTGGAATACGAGATAAGAGAAGAGTATCAAGAACAAATAAATGAATTAAGAAAAGATATTATCCTTTTGGAGGAAGAAAGAGAACAAGAAATCAAACAAATTGAGGATTTAAAAAGTAAAATTAATTTTAATCATCAAGAAATTCTTGAAAAATTATCTGGCTTTCAGATTAAATATCGGGATATTGACTTATTCCGGATGAGTGGAATACTTGAAAATCTCCAATGGGCAAAAGATTATGAAGAGAAAGTTATTCAAGTATATGTTCCTCTCTATATCGGCAAATATATCGTTGAAGAGAAAGAAAAAGAAAGATTCTTGATATTTCCTCCGATGCTCGGAAAAACCAAAAGACGTTGGATTGGCAAAAAGTTAGTACCCGATGTTCTTCCCCTAGCAATTGCATCAGATGTGCTTGATAAAAATTTAAAAAAGATTTTGGAAGGAAAATTGGAGAAAGAAGAAAAATTCAGAGAAATGATCAAAGAGGCAATTTTAGAAAAAAACCTTTTAACTAACAAAGAAAGTCAAGAATTATTCTTTCAAGGTCTTAAAAAACTACGAGAGTTGGGTTGGATTACTGACATAAAATATAAAGACTATAATGTCGTATACAATGATTTGTTTAGAAGTTTTCGCTAAATTTTTGTTTTGGAGTATCTTAAGGTTATTTTAAATATAGTTGAGAATATCATCTAATTATTGTCCCCAATCTAAAATAAGATCACTTGATACCGAATATGAAATTATCTTTAAGAAAAAAATAGAAAAAGAAAGAATTTTTGGAAAAAGTTAAAAAATTCTATCCTTTAAATAAAATCAAAAGGATATTGGAATTATACACCTGTAGAAGACCTAAAACATACCATCTATGATATCAATGCATGCAGAATGTTATCATGAGTCTATCTGCATTTAGTTGGCAGCGGAGCGTTCCAAAATTGCAAAAAGAGGCTAAAAAGTGCAATCCCACCTGCAAATACTTTAGATGTGGGCAAAAAGCGCTTTACATTAAACGGCCAAAAAAAGGTGGAAGAGGGAAAAACAGACCTCTTGCACATTGTAATTGGGCTGACGACCTATGTTCTGGGTCAGAATGCGGTTATGCACTCTGTACTCAAAGAAAAATGCGATCTGACGGAATTTGTGCTCTCTCAATTTCTCAGAGGACCTCGAATAAAATTTCAAAACCAATAGGTGAACCTGATTTAGAGAGGGACAAATGGACTAAGGCTGAAGTTCAAATGAAAAATAAGGTTCTCAAAAGAATTAAAAGTAAAGATTATTTGGATTATTGAGGTCGAAGATTTTGAATAAAGACAAAACCCCCATAGAATTCGGGATCTCAACTTTGGACAATTCACTCGGTGGCGGGATCCCTAGAGGTTCGATTGTTCTTATCGAAGATCATGTAGAAATTGGTACTATAATTGATGGACTCTTGATGCAGTTCTTGGCAGAAGGTCTCCGAAAGGGAGAATACGCTTATTTATTGAGTACAGATCATCCTTTTGAACACTACGCAGAAATTCTAACAGCTCTTGGTGTAAATCCTAAAATCACAATGGAAACGCGTAGATTAATGTATATTGATGTATTCACAGATCCTTTTTCTTGGGGGGAATTTAGACCCGAGATAACGCAACATTTTGTCAGAGATATCTCTAAAACAAGAGAACTGTATGAAGTAGTCCGAAGAGCTATATTGCATTGTGGATTCGAACACACAAGAGGAGTTATAGACTGCTTATCTACATTGGTTTTTTCTACAGATACAACAAAGGCGATTTTGGGGTATCTCCACCATCAAGTGACTGCTCATAAAAAATATGGGCGAACAAGCCTCATAACCATTCATTCAGATGTCCATGACCCCTATTTTGTAAAAGTGTTAGAACACCTTGCTGATGGGGTAATTCAGTTCAAAAAGATAGAATCCGATGAGTATGCACCTTTCCTCACTTCCCTAAAGATCATAAAGATGAGTGATGTTGATTTCAATAGAGAAGAACTTTTGTATGATTTCAGTCGAGGTCGGGTAGAAGTTGCGGAAAAGACCTAGTAACCCAATAAATCGAAAATAGATTCAAAAACACACTAGAAAATTTTAAAAGGATTTTTTTCTTAGATTCCCCATCATAAATAAAACCCTGTAGGAACGGAATTAGAGTGAGACCACATGTAATCAGTTTCATATTACTTTTGGTAGGGTTAGCGACACTGGCTTTGGGATTATTTGAGCAACAGTTTATCTTCTTCAAGCCATTAGTTTCATTTAATGAGAGTAGTACTGCGGGGATACCACTAAGACCTTAAATCAAAAAACAGGATGGCATCAAAATTAAGCCTTTAGATTTATCAAAATATCCGCTTAGAATCTTTAGACACTCTATGCAACTTATTGTTCTCATTTTAGTAAATGGGGCATTGCTGAATTTGGCTGCAACCGCACTTGTTGTTCCTTTTATGTATCCTTCAGCTGGACCCTTTTCAACAGTATTAAGTGTATTTGATGCCTTACAATGGTTTCTAACCCATGCAAGAATCCCCCTCCTCATTATTGGAATAATAATTCTCGTAGGAATACTTCTGGGAAGAAGTTTCTGTGCCTGGGCATGTCCACTTGGTTTTGTTCAGGATCTTCTTTACTATGTTCCTGCTCGAAAAGTAAAAGATATTACCAAAAAAACCAACGAAGACCTTTTGGAAATTAGAGATGGCATTATTATTATTGTTCTCGCATTATCCACCATTATCGGTATTAGAAGGTGGCAAGGGCAAGGAAAAGAATTAATAGATGCGCTTGGACCTTTTGCAGATCTACCCTACGCTCCAGTGAATCCATCAGATACAATCTTTTCCTTTTTACCCTGGTTTATCATTAAATTTCCACTATGGGTCCCTGAAGAATACGAACAATTGTATCAAATAGCCAGTTGGCCTTACATATTATGGGTTAGACTTGCAATACTTGTTCTCTTTCTAATTCTTTCTGTTTATATCTCAAGGGCTTGGTGTAGATGGTTTTGCCCCTTAGGAGGATTATTTGGGTATTGTTCGAAATATAGCCTCTTGGGAATAAGCAGAGACCCGATCCGATGCCCAAAAGATACTTGCAGAAAATGTCTTGATGTGTGCCCAACGGGAGTTAAGCTCACTCATGAACCATGGGAACGACTCAGAGTTTCATACTGCATCCTTTGTTTAGAATGTATAAACAATTGCCCGCATAATGCGTTACGCCTTAAATTTGGCTAAAAACTAAATCTGTTGAACATGAAAAACTTATCCACAGTTTGGAGACATAAACTTGGGAAAGGTCAAAAAAGGACAAATCTGTAGCATTAATAACTGCGCCTCGCTGGCAGTTAGATCGCTTTCACAAACCAAACTGAAAACAGCACTAACTGATTCAGGTTTAAAACTAAAAACATTAAGAGGAAATCGCGTTTATTTATGTGAAAAACACTATAAAATATTGAAAAAAGCAATGAAAAAAGAAAGAAAAATCGAGAAGTGGAGATACCCCACTTTTTGAGCGTATCCCTTTTTTTTCCATTAACTAATATACCTTCCACAAAAAAGAAGTAAAAGAGTTCAATCCTTTGGAAGAACGCCCTTTGCTATTTCTTCAAACTCTTCGTTGGTAAGTATACGTTTTTTCTCAATTGCTTGCTGCTTGACAATACCTAATATCTCTAATGCTTGCTCTTCTGTTGGTTCTGGGAGTTCTAACTCTTCCGCTTTCATTCTTACGGACGGTATACCAGATTTCTTTCCAAGCGCAACATGCACATCACTTTGTCCAACTGTTTTTGGATGAATTGGAAACATTACCAAAGGCATGCCCAATTTCTTCAGTCGCTCCCACCAGCCAATCACGATCCCCGACTCGCTAACGAAGAAATTATCTCCAACAATTGGTTTATTTCCTGGCATTTTTACGTTGGTGCGCTCTTGGACTAATTTAGACAATTCATAGAGTTTTTTGAACTTAATGTGTGACAAATCGACTCCGTATAACATTTGCAAAACACATAAAATTTCTTCAAGTGCACAATTTCCCAATCTTTCACCAATGGCATTTACGGTTGTATGGACAACTTCGCCTCCCGCTTGTAATCCTGCAATTGAATTTGCTACCGCTAAACCAAAGTCATTATGCATGTGTAATTCGACGGGCTTCTTTATTCGTTCGATTACCTTTTTAGTGAGATATCGAGTAGCCTCAGGAGTGCACACTCCGAATGTGTCAACTAATGCAACTGAATCTGCATGTCCTTCGGTAATCACCTTCTCCAGAAGATCGAGATACCAATTTAAATCCGCTCTCGTTGAATCGATGCAGAAAAAGCACGTGTAAAGACCATGCTCACCAGCATAGGCCGTTGCTTCAATCGATTTCCCCATTGCCGTTTCCATGGTCCAATCATAGGCATATTTAATAATATGGGGCGAACTTGGAATCTCCATTATTACACCATCAACCTCACACTCTAGTGCCAGCTCAACATCATCTTTCATGCATCGAGTAAATGCAAAGATTTTTGCGTCTACTTCTTTCGCAATTGCTTTGACGGCGGCTTTATCGTCCGGTGATACTGCAGGCATACCCGCCTCGATTCTATCAACACCTACTTCCGCTAACTTACGCGCTATTGCAAGTTTCTCATCTTTCCTAAGGACAATACCCGCTTGTTGCTCTCCATCTCTTAGTGTGATATCTTCAAATTGGATCTTTTCAGGGAAAACTACTTTTGTTTCTTCAACGAAATTATACGGTGACACCCACCATCTATCATTCTTCCATTTCGATTCATCCATACTTTCTCACCTTTTTCATCATAAATCTAAGTGCCTAATAAGTCTTTAAGGATACTTAAAAATAGACAATAAAACAATTATTTATTTTTAATCTAAAGAGTAATTTTTTAATGAGGCGTTTCAATGTATCCAAATCAAATAGAAGAGTTGTTGAAAACATATAAAGACATTCTGCAAAAAAAAGTTGAAATTCAACTTTCGAAAACTGAAGCCGATGAAATAAGAAAAGAGAAAAACAATCTGAAAAAAAAGGGAGCGGAAATATCTCATATAGTTGTTGTAGTAATACACGATGAAAATAGATTATTATTTGTTAAACATAAATCAGGATCGGGATGGCCAAACAAGTGGGTTTTTCCCGGCGGAAAGGTAAAATCATCAGAAAGTTTTGAACAGGCTGCCAAAAGAGAAATTAGAGAAGAATTAAACGTAAATATTGAAATTGAAGATTGTGTATTAATATGTGAATACTTGAAGCAATATGAAAATAAGCTCATTTGTAAAGAATATATTGTCTTTTTCAATGCAAAAATAGTTAAACCAAGTGAAGTCAAACCAGGCAGGGAAATACAAGAAATTAAGATGTTTAAACCCTCTGAAATCGATATAAAAGAATTAGTTTTTCCAGAAGAGTTTAAAATGCTTGAAACAATTTTAAATCTGAGCTAGGGATTACGATGAAACTAAATTGGTTTAAAGTTGTGTTTTTAGATTTAGAATTATGTTTTTAAATCTAAATCAACAAATTCTTAATAAAACACAATCCAAGTTACTTTCCTAAATAAAAGAGTTTGGTACCCCTCGAAAAAAAGGCGGATCCACAAAAAGAAATTATTTATTTTACGACTTTTTGTGAGAAAAAAATAGAAGAAAAAGGAAGTAATTGAATGGGACTTCTTACTCACGATGTCAAAAAAGAGATTCCTTTTCAGGATATGAATGTCGACTTAGACGAATTACAACAATTTATCGTCAATAATTTAGAAAATGAAGATTATAAGATCAAGAAGACCGACTCCAAAACTCTATATGGTGACGAAAAACTTCTTAGCATTTCGTTCAAAATGAAAAAATTTGGTTGGCTACAAGGAATCGAAGGTGATGTCAAGATTTCTGGTGTCCCCAATGATTTTTCCTGTATTCTGGATGCTAAGATTCAAAAAGCTCTCCTGGGTTATGGGAAGGAAAAAGTAACTGAAACACTCCTTCAGTGTATCGAAAGAGCAGTTAACGATCTTGAAGGTTCATTTGCAATTCCATTACCAGCTGAAATGCCACCACCACCAGTTGAAACCATAAAATGTGCCTTTTGTGGAGAAATTTTACCGAAAGATGCTGAGTATTGCTTTAATTGTGGGTCAAAAATAACACCACCACCAGTTGTAGAAGAAGAAATAGAAGAGGAACTGCCTCCACCACCAGTTGTAGAAGAAGAGATAGAAGAGGAACTGCCTCCACCACCA
>JAECRX010000271.1 GCA_016292335.1 Candidatus Sifarchaeum subterraneum
AGTAAAAATAGAAGAAATTAATGAAGAAGAAACCATCTCAGTAGTAAGAGAACAATTATCTCCATCAGAACCTGTCCTGTTAGAACCAATAGAAATAGAACCCATAGAAATACCTAGACATTGGAACCGTGTTGTTAAGAAGGCGATAAAGAAGTGGAACAAGGGAGAAGCAACTGAGGCTATCACAGAATTGAAAGAATTGTTAAATCACAAAAAATGGGAGATTCGTGGTCATGCTGCAGATGCCATCGGACATATAGGTGAAAAATCACCTGAAATCGTTGTTCCTATTTTGCCAGCGTTAAAACAAGCAGTTAAAGACAAAGATAAAGATGTTCGACGATTTGCAGTTAAAGCAATCGGATTAATCGGTGCGAGATCCCCAGAACTTATTCAGGATATGATACCAGGTGTTACATCTGCATTGAAAGATCCCTATTCACTTGTTCGCGAAAATGCCGCTGTTGCTCTCCGGAAAATTGGTACTATTTCACCAGATATAATAAAAAACTCCATGTCGGATTTGATCCATGCATTGAGAGATATAGATGACGCTGTCCGTAGAAATGTTGCTATTGCTTTTGGTTCTATTATCGGAATTGCACTAGACAACTTAAGATATGTAATACCTGATATAATATATGCATTAAAAGATGAAAATATCGAAGTTCGAAAATATGCCGCTTGGATCATTGGAAATATTGGCGGGAAATCTCCAGACCTTTTAAAAGATTTTATGATAGATCTTCAGCATGCACTAAGAGATAGAGACCCTGATGTTCGTAAATACATTAGTTGGACAATACAAAAAATAGAACAGCAGAGTTAAGGCTTTTTTCATCCAGAAAAAAAGAAAAAATCATGTAAAAATGTTAAATTCCAAAAGAAGAATTTACTAATAGAAAAAAATTCATGTAAATTGCCTCATTTTAAATAAATCTTTTAACTCTGAGGACAATTTTGAATCTCGGTTTCTTTCTAATTTTCTTTTATGTTCATTATCGCTTCATTTAATTGCTCTATTCCTTCTTCAAATTCTCTCTTCTTCTTAGTCAATTCTTCACATATCAGTTCAATTTCAAAAATAAGGTCAATTATCCGATATTTCTTGGCGTATTTCTTGATACTCTTCCTGGTCATTTATTGATTTTCTCACTGAATCTCTCTATATTTTTATTTATTATTTCCAACTCTTTTTCTGCTTCCTTAATATTGTCCTCATCGATGAATTTCCTTATGGTATCAAATGAGTCGTCTAATGAACTATATTCTTTTGAATTAAATCTTTTAACTCTGAAGATAATTCTGCGAGAAGCTTTTCTTCTTCCTTTCTACGTTTTTCTAGTTCTTTCTATGTTTTCCTTCTTCTACGTGTTTTATTAATTCGTCCATGGAACTAAAATCCATTCTTTCTGCACTTCTTGCAAGAGCAATAAAAGCTTTTCCGTGAACACTTTCATCTTTATCTTCTAGGGCTTTAATTAACGGTTCAACAGCTCGTTCATCACCTATTTCTCCAAGGCCTTTTACTGTCTTTTCTCGTACTCCGCTATTTTTATCTTCTAGAGCTTTAATCAAAGGTTCAACAGCCCATTCAATACCTATTTTTCCAAGTGCAATTGTGACCTCCTTTCGTACCGTAGACTCTTTATCGTTTAAAGCGTTAATCAAAGGTTTTACAGCTTGTTCATCACTTATAACTCCAAGTGCAGCTGCTGCATGTTCTCGTATGATTTTATTGTGGTCTTTCAGGGCTCGAATTACATCATCTATTTTTTCAGGATTTTTTTTAACATTTCTCGCTATTTCCCTTGATTTTCCGCTTTCTAAGAGCTTGCGAATGTTTTCAGACATTTTCAATCATCCAAATTCCTTTATTTCACTGGTTTTTTTTCTACCATATTCTTTATAGGAAATAAAAGTCTTAAACAAAGATTATCCAAGTCACATTTTTACATATAGAAAATTTTTTTCAGATCAAAAGTTTTTTAAGTTTATAACCTTACTAAAGGATGACTTCTGCGTCCATCTTTGGAAACAGAAGTGGAGGTGTAATTTAATGGAACGGAGGTATGGTCAAGTCCATGACCAGAGGAATGAACTCTGGAGGGATACCCAAATCATTTGATAAGATTAATTCTGAACCTAGAAACTCAAAATTGCCTCCTTCTACTTCTATGAACGACCATGCCCAAAAGCCAACTGATCTTAAAGCCAAACATAATGATTTAATAAATTATTCTCTACTTATTGATTCAACCCTTTGTTTTGGCTGCGGTAATTGTAGCGCAATATGTCCTCATATACTGACTATAGTTAACGGCTGCGCTGTTGAATACAACAACGAGAATAGAACTGTTTTTGGGAGTGGAGGTGAAAATCACAAATTTAATACCGGTAATACCGGTAACGAAACCTATAAATGTAACGGTTGTGGAGAATGTCTACCCGTCTGTCCTACTCAGGCAATAAAAATACTTACTGAGCCCTGATCAGTCAAACTTACCCAGATAAATAATTTTTCTTTTTATTCTTTTTCAACGGAATTATTATCCCCAATTGGAGGAAAATGTAATGACAACAGCAGAATCTACTGCAAAGGACCAAAAGCGTACATTAGTTATCCTGGCAGAATCTACTGTAAAGGACCAAAAGCGTACATTAGTTTTCGATAATGAAAAATGTGCAGGATGCGGTATCTGTGTTGGCACATGTCCTAGTGAGGACCTCTTACTTGGCCCAGTAGGTGCCATCAAAAGAGGGCTAGTTGAGGGAAGCTTAATCTCACACAAGGATGGAGAGTGTTCTCTTTGCGGGTTATGTTCTGCCCTTTGCGTTTATGGTGCCTTGGAATTACATATTAATGGTGAAAAACAAGATTTGCAATTAGATCTTTTAAAAACGAGTTTAAGTGAATTTGAAATCGAATTCAATGAAGAAAATTGTGTCTATTGCAAAATATGTGAAGATGTTTGTCCAACAGAAGCGATAGAAGTCACCAGACATCCAATCGAACTGAAGTTTGATGGAACTATAACAGTTAATTCAGAAAACTGTGTTGGTTGTGAAAAATGCGTTGAAGTATGTAACACAGAAGCGATTAGTGTAACAAGAGAAACCTCATTTTATTCGGAGCCAAAGATCGAAATTTCCATTGATGCTTCTAAGTGTAACTTTTGCCTTTCATGTGAACTTGTATGTCCGAACGATGTAATAAATGTAAATTGTGTAAAATGTTCAAGCCTTAGAAATCTTAAAGAGAAACCCAAAATTACTGGTGATTGGTCAATTGACAAAAACAAATGCGTTCTGTGTGGTAGATGTGCAATATATTGCTCGACGGATGCCTTAAAAGTTGTGAAACCCATTTCTGGTGAACTGATAATCGATATAAGTAAGTGTCCTAAAGACTGTACTACTTGTGTAGATATTTGTCCTACCAAATCCCTCTATTTTCCTCCTAAGAGGAGTCCTTTCGATAAAGTGGAATTACAATTCATAGAAGACCATTGTAACTTTTGCGGAGTTTGTATAAATGCGTGTAAGGATAAAGCAATTTACATAAAAAACAGGACAATCGGAAAAATGAAACTTCCACTTGACTCGCTCTGGATTCGCTGGATACATTTGTTGTGAAAATATTTTGTGTTTTTTAGAAAGAAAGTGTTATGGAGGCTTAGCTTATATGAAAAGCAAACATAAATTTCCATTACATCCTATGTCTAAGCCTATTGACGGGGCTATGGGAAAAACTGGAACTTGGAGCACATTCAAGCCAGTGTTCGATGATAAAAAGTGCATTAAATGCGGGATTTGTGAAATCTTTTGCGCTGAAAATTGTGTAGTCAGAGATGAGAATGGTTATCCAGATTTCCTATTAGATTATTGTAAAGGATGTGGCGTCTGCGAGGTTGAATGCCCCACAGGGGCAATTGAAATGGTCAAAAAATAAAGTTAGGTGATATTCATGCCAGAAGTAGTGATTGTTACCGGAAATCAAGCAGCAGCATATGGCGCAAAACTATCACAAGTAGAAGTCATTAGTGCATATCCAATTACTCCTCAGACAGGTGTTATAGAGCAGATCAGTGATTTTATAGCAGAAGGATCTTATAACCCTGAATTTATTAGAGTAGAGAGTGAACATTCGGTATTGGCAGTTTGCCTCGGTGCATCACTTGCTGGGGCAAGAACATATACAGCAACTAGTGCTAACGGCCTACTCTACGCTGCTGAGATATTACATTGGTCTGGGAATGCAAGAGTCCCCATTGTCATGGCAATTATCAACCGGGGAATTACGGCAGGGTGGAACATTTGGGCAGATCAGACCGATTCTTTGTCACAAAGGGATAGCGGTTGGATGCAGGTATACTGTGAAGACGCACAAGAAATTGTAGACGCCACAATAATGGGATACAAAGTTGCTGAAAACAAAAAAGTATTACTGCCGATGATGGCTTGTATCGATGCATTTTATGTGTCGCATACTTTCGAACCAATTACCGTTCATGATCAAGATTTAGTTGATGACTATCTCCCACCATACCAGCGAGAACATACGGTACTTGATTATGACGATCCAATGACGTTTGGTAATATTGTTGACCCTAACTACTATATAGAATTCAAAGCACTAACACATAAAGCAATGGAAAACGCCAAAAAAGTCATTGGTGAAGCCGATGAAGAGTTCAAGAAGCAATTTGGATATTCTTACGGAGGATTAGTTGAAAAATATCGATTGGAAGACGCCGAAATTATCTATGTCGGCCTTGGAAGTATTTGCGGAAACATAAAAGAAGCCGTTGACCTAGCAAGACAAAATGGTATTAACGTGGGATTGCTACGATTGCGATTCATGAGACCATTTCCCTTTGAAACAATTAGGCAAGAATTCAAGAACGCTAGTCATGTTGTTGTCCTTGATAAAGACATATCTCTTGGTATGAGTGGAATCGTCCATAGTGAAGTCCTATCTGCTCTTTATTCAAATGGTAGTAGCGGTGATGCCCCCATAGTTAAGGGATTCTTTACTGGATTGGGAGGAAGAGATGTTACGATTAAAGAAATTTATCGTATGATTGATATCACGCTAAAAGAGAAAGAATCCGGATTAGGTTTAGAATCTTGGATAGGCTTAAGAGAAGATGAACTGCCTGAGGATTACTTCTCGAAATGATAAAAGGAGGAAACATATTGATGATAGAACTTGCTGAAATACTTGAACAGGAAGATTTTTTTCTTCCTGGAAACGCTTCATGTCCAGGATGCTCAGCAACAATCGGGATTAGAATGGCTCTAAAAGTTTTAGGTAAGAACACTACACTAGTTGTTGTAGCAAGTTGCATGAGTGTGATCCAAAGCGGGTATCCATATACGTCTTTTAACTTACCTTTATTTAACAGCGCTTTCGCATGTGGGTCAGCTGCCGCTTCAGGAATTAGAGCGGCCATGAGAACGAAAGGAAAAGGAGATGCCAACCTCCTTGTATGGGCTGGAGATGGAGGTACAGTGGACATCGGTATTCAATCATTATCAGGAGCAGCGGAGAGGGGAGAAGATTTTGTCTATGTTTGTTATGACAATGAGGCGTACATGAACACAGGTACTCAACGAAGCGGCTCAACACCTTACGCCGCTTGGACAACTACAACCCCTACAGGAAAAGAAGAAACAAAAAAGGATGTTGCAGAAATAATGCTGGCTCATAAAATTCCTTATGTAGCTACAGTGAGCATAGGTTATCCATTAGACTTCATGCAAAAGTTTATGAAGGCACGTGACATGCGCGGCCAAGGTTTGAGATATATCCATTTTCACGTTCCCTGCCCACCAGGATGGAGATATCCATCTGAACACACTGTCAGAGTAGCAAAAACGGCCGTAGACACAGGGATGTGGGTTCTTTGGGAAGCGGAATACGGGAAAATGCGGATAACAGTTGAACCTGAAATGGCCCCCATAGAAAAATACTTAAAACTTCAAGGCCGGTTTGATCACCTTACGAAGGAACAAATTGAAGAATATCAGACGATGATTAACGAACAATGGGAGCATTTAAGAAGCCTCGCAGAAAAAAACACAG
>JAECRX010000272.1 GCA_016292335.1 Candidatus Sifarchaeum subterraneum
ATTTGAGAATTTCCGACGGTTTTTAAAATTAAGCTTTCAATCTTGCAATTCTTTCGATTATAGGTGCATGAGCTTCTTTGATTGTTCTTTGTCGATTTCATTTTTTGATGCAAGAGAACCAATTATTTTCCAAAATGTATCTTTTCACAGCTTTTCTTGGTTTAAAATCAAAAATGGTGAGATCGATCTTGAACGTGGTTTTCATCGTTTTGGGTAATGATTTATAAATGATGATGAAAATTCTTAGATTGTAAGTGGTTGTCTGATAACTTTTGAATATGAAATCAGGAGAGAACCACTTGCACGCCTTAAAAGCGATATTCAATCATTTTAGTCTCCCACCATATGGGTGTTTATCACAATAAAAAATTTAAAACCCATAAATCCATTGATCTCTTTAAGGGGATTTGATAATGAAAGTTTTAGGACTAGTAGGTTCCTATCGAAAGCTGGGAAATACAGAAATTCTTACAAAGGAAGCTTTGATGACAGCACAAGAAAATGGTGCTGAAGTAGCAATGATTCGCCTTACAGACCTGTCAATTGAACTATGCAAGGGATGCATGGCATGCGTAGTTCGAAACGTTCCATGCAATATCGATGATGACATGGAATTTCTCATTAGTCAAATGCTAGAAGCTGATGGAATTATTGTAGGGGCCCCAACCTATTTTCTTGGCCCAGCAGGAATAATTAAAATGATAACTGACAGATATATCCAGATTGCACATCGTTTAGATCAATTCAAAGGAAAGGTTGGAGCTACGATAGCGGTTGCAGGAAGGAACGGATGGGACGGGTTAACGATGCCGCTGCTAAACATGTTTCTCTTAGGAGCACAAATAAAACTTATAAACAGTATGCTTGCATTTGTGCCGGGGCCAGGAGAGATATTGTTAGAACCTTCCTATTTGGCTAAAGCAAGAGAAATTGGATTTTCAATCAGCCAATATCTTCGAAGTTCCCAAAAAGAAGAAATAAACTATTCAGGAGAAAAAGAAATTTGTCCTAGTTGCTTTTCTAATGTGTTTTATTTCATAGATAAATGGAGGATAGAATGTCCGATCTGCGGCTCGAAGGGATCTGTTGATAAATCAACTGGAAAAATAGTTTTTGACAATGGGGAAGAAAGCAGAATTGGATTTGAAGCATTTAAAGAACATATTGAAGAATGGGTTATTCCCAGTGCACGTTGGTATAAGGAAAAACTCAAAGACATTCAACCATTACAAGAGAAATATCAAGAATTCAATCCTTGGGTCTTCCCACCAAAAAAAGATTAAAATTATTGATTATCACACTTTTTCATGAGCTTTAATTCGAGACAAAACCAAGAAATTTCATTTTTTTGGTAAGAAAAGGGTCAATATTGCGGATACAACTGCAAGAACTGCAAGAATATAGAAAGACTGATAAAAGCCTACTAAGTCAATCATTATTCCCATTAATGCAGGAATTACCGATGCAGCTCCCATACCAATACCAAACACAATTCCCAATGTTTCGCCCATTTTTTCTTCACCAAGCTCTGCAGCAAATGCAAGCCCAATAGGAAAAGATAGGAAAATGCAAAAACCGATCAAGAAGAGTAAGAGTAAAGACATGATAGTAAAGGGCAAGAAAGTAAATAAAAAGATGAAAGGACCAGTAAAAATAAGAGATATGAAAAGAACGTTTTTTCTTCCTAATTTATCGGAAATATATCCACCGATCGGTTGAGCGATTATTCCAGCACTTAGCAATACTCCCGTTAACACTCCTGCTAAGAAAACCGTTAATCCTCTTTCAACAAAGAAGGAAGGAAGGAAAGTCACGAAACCTCTGTATACACCACCCCTAATTGCCATGACCACGCCAAGAAGGATTATGGGAAGAGTAATAGAACCAAAAATAAATTTTTTCTTTTGATTTTTTTTGATATTGGGTTCTTGAAGAATAAGCCAACTAGCGACAGCGACCACAACGGCGGGAATAACAGTAAATACCAATCCCAGACGCCAATCAATATTATACTTGCCAAAAATTGCTAGAAATATTGGTGACACTAAAATTGCCACAAAAATTGGACCTGAGAAATGTCCAAAACTACCACCAACACCATGAATTCCCAAGGCCTTCCCTTTCTTATCACCAAAATGATAAGAAATAAAAATTACTCCCATGGCATGATATGTACTCATGCCTATTCCCGCTAGGAAACAAAGAATAAGGAAGATTACAAAATTTGGTGCAGTTCCAAGAAGAGAAATACTGGCCCCAAAAAGCAACATACCACCAACCAAGATTAATTTTCTTTGATCTTTAGTATCTGCAAGATTGCCCATTACAGGCTGTAGAATTGATCCTGTTATTAAGATAAGTGTAAATGCAAGTCCTGCTTCGAAATAAGTGAGATTGAATAATGGAATTATGAGTGGAATTAAAGCTGGAAGGATCATACCGTAAGCATCATTAAGATAATGAGCGGCTGTACACGTTAACAACGTTTTATTTTTCTCTTTCAATGTATCATTACACCATCCCTCCGCAGGAAAGCACCCCCTTTAAAGGGCGAGAGAAACTGCGGCATACATAATTTGCTCCTCTCAAAAGAGAGGGTACTCGGAAGCTCTCTAACTCATCGGTTGGTAGTTTCCTTTTTTTATCGTGTTTCTTCATAAAATAGTTTCGCGTAGGGGTCTTCAGCATAAGATGGGAATTTCTTTTTAATTCCTTCCTTAGTTAAAAGTACATTTTCGGAAGGATCTTCTATGAATTCCCCAATTACGGCACTTTCAATTTTATTTTCTCTAAGTCGTTTTCTTGCTTCTTTTACCTTTTCTTGAGGTATTGCAGCAATTAGAGTTCCTGTACTACTGGTCGCTAATGGTTGTATTCCAAAGAAATCCAAAACTTTTGAGATCAGAGAGGGAATCAATAATTTTTCTTCATATACAATGAACCCTAAGTTTGAGTTTTTCGCCATTTCTGGGAGGCATGTTGATATTCCTCCTTCAGTGGCATCATGCATTGCATGGACACCTATATCTGACAATATTGAAGCATCCAGCACACATGATTCTTTAAAAACTTCTTGTTTGAGGTTTAATATTTCATCTTCAGAAAGTATGTTCCTTAAATCGCCTTCTCTAGCATAAGATATGCTTGCAGCGGTTTCTATTCCAATTCCTTTTGTAACAAGTATTTTATCTCCAGGTTGTGCATCACCAGGTGTTACAAGTTTATCTTTATCAACAAATCCAATAATTGTGGAACTAGCTATTGGGACGTTTATGCTCGGATAAATACCAGTATGACCACCAATCACCGCTATTTCTAAAGAGATACATTCTTTATGGACTTGGGTTGTTATTTCTCTAAGAATTGAACGTGAGATTTGTGGTGGTAAAAGAAGCGTGTATAACATCCATTTGGGTTTTGCTCCAAAAAGTGCAACATCACTAGCTGTAAAATGAACAAGAAAATACCCAAAAAATTCAATTGGAACCCCAAGACAGGGATCGGTTGATACTATCATATATTTGTCGAAATATTCAATTACACAAGAGTCAAAACCCATTTTAGGTCCGTAAACAACTTTAGGATCAGAATACCCCAAAAATGGAAGAATGTCCTTCTCAAATATCCGAGCAGGGATTTTTCCCATTCCAAGTTTTTCCTCATCCATATATTCACATTCCTCCAATTCTAAAAAAATTAGCTTAATTAATAAAAGATATTTGTTTTATTTCTCTGCCTTCACAGCTAGAAAAACACCAATTTCTTTGAAAAATGGCAATTCTCGGATTTTTCTTTCTATTTTTTCAATAACTCTTAAATATGCGATTAAGAAACGCGATTGAAAACGAAGTGTAGGAGAATAGACTGCTCCTTTGAATTCTATGTTTTTAAAACCAGTTTTCCTTAGCAATGTTACTATTTCTTTTGAACTGAAGAATTTTCCAAGCGTGTAAGGAAATATGAGTTGTCGAAGAGGGCGCCGTATTTTAGTTTCAAATCCCCAAATGCCAGTGGAACATAGCAATCCAAGAATTAAAAGACCATCTTTCGCTAAAACCCTGTAAATTTCTTTCAATATTTTTTCTCGATGTACAGGTGCAATAAATTCCAAAGTAGTAACAGAGAGAACAACACTAATAGAATCATTGCTTATCGGAAGGTTTCCCGCATCACTTTGAACCAGAAACCAAGAGTCGAATTCTTTTAGCTTCACTTTTGCTACATTCATCATTTCGAGTGAGATATCAAGCCCTATGGTGGTGAATCCTCTTTTCAACAATTCGATTAACCATACTCCTGTGCCAGTTCCTATATCTAATGCAATCATTCTTTTGTATTTCTTCTTTTCCAAAAAACTGAAGATAACTTCTTTTTCCATCCTATCCGCATATGCGCCAAATGGGATGGAAAACCATAAGTCATAATACTCAGAAATCTCTTCGAACCCTTTTTTCACTTCAACCGTAAATTCTTTGTTTTCTTGACGCTTATCCATATTTTTCAGCCACCTTTTTCACTTTCTCAGCAAGCTCGCACACCAATTTAGCAAGATCTATAGGATCTTCACCGAACATGATTACCAAAGGCTCAATTCCTACATCACCATGGTCAAAAATGGCGTCAGGGACTCTTCCAATAATTTTTAGTTCGTAAGGCACTAGACATTTGTCAAATTTCTCTTCTTCAGGAACCGCAGCAGCGAATTCAACAATATCTATTCCAAGTTCCTTACAACAATCGACAATCACTGGTGAATACCGTAATGAAATAGTTGTACGCTTTTCCTCGTTTATTCGCATTGCACTCAATACAACCCTACTCATGAAAGGCGCCCAGCCAAAATCTACCTCTCCACAAGCATTAGGTAACCCTCGGACCTTAATTATCCGGCCTGTTAATCCGGCAACCATTTTTTCGTCTTTAGCGTCAGGAAAAGCATACACAAAGTTACATCCGACTTCTGGAATTAATAATGAAAGCTCTGGACAGTTTTCTATAATGGAAATTGCCCCTCTGAGCTTAGCCAATACATCATCTTTTTTTTCCATCTATAAGGCACTGTCCTTGCATTTTTGCGTAGGATTCAGTTATCACAAAAATTTATTGGTTCATTTTCCCATGAATTTAGTCCTTAAACTCTTTTTACAAAAGAGATTTTTCGTTTTAAATAAATATGTCATGACACCATCATATTTTTTGAGGAAAATTTATGCTTCTAAATATAGGGACTTTAGAAGTTACCATGAAAATGGTAATTTTCAAAAAAAAATAGGAGAAGAGAAAATGGAACCTAAGGAAGAAGAAATAGAAGAACTAACGTCGTCAATGTTATTTTCCTATTTGGCAATTTTTACAGCATTAGTCGCTCTTATGACAGTAGCAGCTATTCCTCTCCCACCTCCTCTAGCAAATCTCAATCTAGCTCCTTTAGCCATCTATGTTCTGTCAATACTACTGCCAATCCAGTATAGTTTCTTTGTTGTAGCATTTGGATCGGCCTTGGGTGTATGGTATTTAACTGCGATTTATGGATATCCATTAATCTTTATTCCTGGGATCTTTTTCGTTAGAGGAGTTATGGCAGCGATCGCAAGTGCACTTAGGAAATATAACGAAATTTTAGCCATGATTGCCGCAGTTATCTGGGAAACTGTAGCTTTCCTCGTGATCGACTATTATCTTTATGGTCCAGCCGCTTTCATTGATGTTTTTATAATCATTGATGCCGTATGGATCATACCCGCTATGTATGTTCTCCCTGCAATAAGGCAATTGTTAGGTCGAAAATATATCATAGATTAACAAGTGATGGTCTAGTAATCATTTGTCACTTCTTTATAGAGGAATTATCACTATTCCTTTTTTTTTTCAACGATAAAACGAATCAAACGGATGGCTTAGAGGGCAGGTCCACAGTCTTTGGTCAGATACATCCGAGGGTGAAGGAGGAGGTGCCCATTGGCTTTACATCCTTTGGATCCCAGGATTTTTTTAGCATATCGACTGCCATATACAGGCACTTTATTTTTCATTTCGGCTTCGCATCTTTCAAGATATCTAGGGCAATATCTTCCATGCTACTTACATATGTGAATATCTTTACGACTTCTTTTTCTCTGTTCCATTCTTTTTCTTTTTCCCAATCTCATCCATTTATTTGTTTCAAAAAATTGCTGTTCAACGAGGATATCTCAGATATCATGGATAATAGGGATGTTACTCTACATAAAAGGGATTTTGCAATATTGGCTGAATTCTTGAATTTTTTCATTTGAGCGTTAGAACTTTTTTCTTCAGATGAATTACGAGATCTACAGCATCGGACAACTCATCCATCAAATCTCTTTCTCTTTTCGATACCTTCGTCCCTAAATCTTTTGCTAAGTATTCCCCATAGTATCCGTTTATTATGACCGTTTCACAAGTGTCTAAAACCTTGAGAATTAAATCAAGATCCCCTTCCTCTCCTTGGAAAAAGAGGGATATATCATTGAAAAAGACGATGGGTCTAGGTTCACTAAGGAAATTTAAAATTATTTTTGTCATTCTTTCAGCATTTAGTTTTGTGAGATATTTGAGTTCATCCGGGGTCTTCGCACTTAATCGTGGCGTTTCAACTCTTTCAGGTTTTAGATAATTGCTATTTGAAGGTATTTCGATATAATCCTCTATAAGACCTCCGACTTTCATACCTTTTATCATCTGTGAAGAGGGTGCAAAATCGATTAGAGTTGTTTTTTCAGGAAATGTATGAAACGCTTGTTTTAACAGATCTACCAAAAGAAGTGTTTTTCCGGTGCCCACGTCTCCCATTATCAAAACTTTCTTATTTAACAAACTTTGAAAATCAATCTTCATTGTTCTCCTCCTCGATAATCTAAAGGTTCAGAAAAGCCCATCCAAAATCAATTAATCAGAAGATTAAAAGCCCTAAAGAAAAGTAGGGTTCATCCACTGGTTATTGCAATATCGACAAATTCGTCTTTTAGAGGGAATCTATCAATTTCTCCCTTTTTAACCCATATTGCTTTACTCATTAATGTTAACACGAAAAACCGAGATTTTTCAACTTAGGTTATAAAGTGTTATCGATAATTTTCCCCATATTGAGACTGTTTTTAATCCATAAGTTCCGTATAGGAACTTACTTATCTCTCTAAGAGAGAGTATCAACTAACTGATCGATTGTCTATTGAATTCAATGGCGATTTTCACAATTAGATTTGCCACATCGATAGCGGTTTCACCGAAAAGAAAGATCATTGGTTCTTTTCCTACCTCACCTTCATCATAAACAACATCAGGTACTTTTCCAATTTTTTTGATAGCTTGAGTGATACCCCACGGTATTGTTTTTCCATCTACTCCTTTTGTTTCTTCGGGTTCTTCTTTTCTGTCATAATAAGAGATAATTAATCCCATTTCTTCGCAAATTTTTAGTATCTCATGATCAAATTTGATATTTATTGTCGATCTTATAGAATTATCATAATCCATAGCAGACAAGACAGCACTGGCAACATGAGTGGATGCACCAAAATCTGGTTCGGCCATTGCTTTCGGTTTATCTTTTATGACTTGTATTCTACCAGGTACTCCTATTACATCATTTATCCCTTTCGCATCTTTTAGAGCCATGACAATATTTGAAGAAATTTCTGGAATCAGCTTGGCAAATTCTGGAGTTTTTTCAATAATTCTTACTGCATTTTTGACATTTTCAATGACAACAAACTCCTCTTTAGCTTGTTTTTTTTCCTTGATCAAATCCTCAATGCATAAGGAACATTCGTAATCTTTAAGTGGCACTATATCTTCGTGTATCTTGCAAATTG
>JAECRX010000273.1 GCA_016292335.1 Candidatus Sifarchaeum subterraneum
ACCACAAATTATATCTATTCTATGTGGCTGGCAAAAAGTTTAGTTGATGACGACGTAATCCTACTTCATGGCGACTTGTTGTTTGAGAGGAGACTGTTAGAGAGATTGATTGATGAAAAATGTGCAAACTGTGTTTTGGTGAACAGAAAGATTAAACCTCCTGAAAAAGATTTCAAAGCGGTAATTGAGAATAACAGAGTGATTGAAATCGGTGTGGAGTTCTTTGGAAGAAATGCTTTTTTCTCCGCCCCCTTATATAAATTTTCAAAATCAGATTTTAAACACTGGCTCAACGAAATAGAAAAAATTGTCAAAAAAGGATATTTAAAAATTTATGCTGAAAGTGTCTTTAATGAAATTTCCAATAAGATCGTACTTCGTCCATTGTATTTTACTGAAGAAATTTGTTTGGAAATAGATACTAAAGAAGATTTAGAAGTAGCAAGAAGCTTATTCAGAAATAACATCAATTAATAAACGAATTAGTGGAATCAACTCAAATTTTTGATTTTGTGAAGAAACTGCGGAAAAATAAGTTGTTTGGGTCAAGGATCTGTTTTCCCCAGGAGGGGCATATAAATGGTCTAATGTTGCTTAGGCACATGAATTATGGATAAGAAAACATTGGCGCGCAATTAGAGGGCGAAAACTGTTTAATTATTAGATGCTTGGTTGCTTCTCTTACGGCTTGTTTGCTGTTGAGTTTCGGTTTCCATCCCAGAGATTTCAGCTTGGTAACGTCGAGTAGCATGTTTTGACGTCTCCTATCTAGTCGCGGTTGTCTGCTATCGCAGTGTTAATTTCATCCCTTAAAACCTTATAAACTCTGGTATAGTTATGCTCAAAGACCTTCTCTAAGAAGGGGTATGAATCAAAAATACTAGCAATTACAGATGGTGGATATGGCTTTGGTTGCCACCCTCTTTTCACCATAGGTTCTACTCCCAGAGGAATGGCGAAAATTTTCTGATCTGCGTCAGATAACATATAAGTCACATTGAATTTGGACAAAAGATCTCTAACGAGAGATTCATTAGCAGGATTAGTCCATACCTGCCATAGCCGTATTCCTCTGTCACGGTAGCCTGGAAAATACGTAATTGGATCGGCATAGGTGAGATTGAATACTCCCATTGACAGAAGGATATAGCCCGAGAATGACATATCATTTAGAATATAATCAGCTGGAGACGCATGTTCATTGATCCAAAGCACGGCCCCTAAGTTTGCTTCAAAATCAGATGAATTCGCATACCATGTATAATGCCCAGCGTATACGTATGTGATATGCGGAAGTAAACCTATTGTGACAAGCAATATGGCTAACAATGATATGTATAGATTATGTAACAGACTTCTGTTTCCTTTGATATCTATTTTGCAGGTTTCTCTATTAATTTGTATCTTAGGTAACCTGAATCCTCCACGGTAATGATATACCAATAATAATAGCACTAGCCAGACTAGGTGATTAGCAGCTAATGCTGTTCTAGCTGGGGCGAAAAATAGGGCGGTTTTTAGTCTGCTTAGGGAATAGAATATTACGATTGATGCCATGAATATGTAAAAGTAGGTGAATGAACTCCTAAGTTGCTTCTTGCGAGCTATACCTACTATCGCGATTATCATTAGAGGTGCCAACAAAATGCCTTCCAGAGTTCGACCAAAATAAGATAAATCTAAAGCATAGGCTGGATTTTCAAAGCTTGGTGGTCTTAGGTCAAATCTTGCGGTTGAGACTCGCCCCAAAATCGGCCAAAGAGCAAAAGTCATTTCTTTTGGAAGGAGACTCCACCACACCATAAACGTGCTAATGGTGGCGATGAGAATAGCCAATATCACTAGCATCTTTGTGGAGTAGTAAGAACGAAACTTGCCCTCGAAAATCTTGGCTAGGAACAAAATACCGGCAAACACAACCATATGCAACATATATCCCACATATACATAAAAAGAAGCCACCAAAATGAATAAACCGAGGAAAAAGAAAAATTTTATACCTTTGCGTTGTAAAATTGCGTCAGAGTTCGCTAGAACCCATACATATAAGAATAAAAAGAGTAACCCATATACACTGCCATAGTTACCACTGAAGAATCTACTCCAGATTGACATGCCGTATGGCGTATATACATTAAAAATGCTTAAAGCGGCCAACACTGATATAGAAAGCTTCCTCGTGAGAGAAAACATAATTGCATAAAAAAGGATTGGCATAAGGGCGGTAGCCAGTGCTCCAGCCACCATGATCGCCTTTCCATTCTGAATACCTCCAAAATCAGCAATGTATGCTGCCACTACTGCTACTCCTCTCTCTGCTGTTGAAGGGATATCAGCATAGGGGGAGTAAGTCATGGTATTTCTGCCATTGTATCTCAGAAGCGAAGTAGCGAAACTGTAGGCTTTGGCGTCATCTGCAGCATGCCAAGGAGTATCCACCACATAGTATCCAACATAAAAAATCGGCATCATTAGTATGATCAGAGTCACTAAATTTGGAAGCCGATCCAATTTTCCATATCTGACCTTTTTCTTTAAGGTGAGTACTAATAATCCTAACCACGATAGGGTAGCTATTACAAAGAATAACTCTAACGATAGTAGTAAATATGCTACAGTTGACAGGATAACTACATAAGTAGCTAAGCCGAGTATTAGTGAAAGCCCCAAAATTAGAAAGAATGGCAATCGTTTCAAAGCTTCACGGAAAGCGATATTCAAAGCCACAAACCCTACCGGAGTAATAGCCGCGTAAAAAACGATAATTGCTATAATTTCTTTCGTCATCAAAATAACCTCATCTTTCAAAACGCATTCATATGGTGAAAAGATACTACAGTCAAGTATTCAAACGGTTTGCAGGTAACTTGGTCTTTAATTTTCACCTATGCGCGCGCGCCTTGACTTAGCCAAAGCAATGACGGATATTTGCCTTTTAGACTTCACTACGTGGCTCGTTGGCGTCTTTCACTGGCAAAGGACTAAACGACGTCCTCAGCCTCTAAGTTAGCATTAGCTGTTTTAGTACCGTATTTTTGATTAAGCTTATTGATAATCATTTCCATCACTTTGATTGTTTCTCTGCCTTCCTCCGGTGTTACTGGAACTGGCTGACCATTTATGATGCTTTTAACAAACTTTTCAATCATGATGTCGTGACCGAGTCTCGGTTTATGAAGCATTACTTTGAAGGCATTTGACACGATGCCTCTTATTATTTGGCTAGCAGTACTCAAAGAAGAGAGAGCTACAGAAGTCGGTTTAAGGTATTCTCGCTTGTAACGCGTAAGCAACATGCTTTGCAGGTCGATCCTTATCGCAAGATGTGTTCCGAAAAGGTCAACCTGGCCTGCTGTGTAATCGCTTGCGTGAGAAATGTATATGGAACTGTTTATGTTCTCCCCTTCAAGCTCTATTCTATAATCATCGTACAAAACCCAAGGATAATTAGTCATCTTCCTAGCACAAACATTAACACTCTTAACATTTCTTACGAACACCAGAGACAAGTAGACCGTGTGAGGGCCTGTTTCCCCGAGTACACCTCCAGGCAACTTATGAACCCAATGGTTCTCATGAGCCATATACACTTTTCTGTGGGTTAATACCAAGACTCTCATGCCAGTTAATTCCCCAATAGCACCGCTTTTCACAAGTTCCTGAGCCTTTAAAAAGGGAGGATAAAATCTCTGATTATGAGTTACACTGAGTTTCACTCCGTATCTTTTAGACGCTTCAATCATCTTGTCGCAATCGGCCAGACTAGACGCCATTGGCTTTTCTAATAGTACATGAGAACCGTGTTCCATTGCCTCTACCGCCACAGGCGCATGAGCCTTTGGTGGGGTGCATACATCAACAACATCGGGATGCTCTTTTGAAAGCATCTTTGAAAGATCTGAGTACGCATTAGATATATCAAATCTACTGGCAACACTTCTTGCGAGACCCTGATTTAAATCACAGACGGCACACAAGGAAACATCGCTCTTCAACCTAAGAAAGCTTGGAATATGCCGCTTTTGAGCTATAAAACCACATCCGACCACTGCAACTCTGAGTTTACTCATACTTTCACTCCGTGACGAACAGCTTCTTTATTTTAAGCTCAATTCAAGCCTTACCTTGCCCGCGAGCATACAACGCGATTGCTTCTAATAAACACAATCAATTTAATATTCCCTATTCAATGGTTTGAAAATCACCCTGTAAGCTTCAAACGAGAAAGTCTGAATTGAGTAGTCGAGTTCTTTTCAATAGCATCATCACTTGATGTAAGATCGACATCATTTCAATTTAACACCTCGGACAAATAAGATTGGTGAAATATATTTTAACAGATAGCTCATAAAAATCTCCATGAGAACTTTAAGCAGTGGAATTACTATTTTTGGTAATGAAAGAGGAGGTAGGAGAAACCCCTTTACTTTATCAATTGTCATCCCGGCTGATGAAAAAGCTACCGTTATTTCTTTGTAAGTGAACCATCTGCTGTAAACTCTTCTAATCATCGATTGTTTGCGAAATCGAACTAGCAGAGCTACGGGAAGATAGAGACTGAGAACATTCGGAAAATTTGCTACTAAAGAGCCGTTAGCTTTCAGTACTATCTGTATTTGCTTCATCACGTTTACAT
>JAECRX010000043.1 GCA_016292335.1 Candidatus Sifarchaeum subterraneum
GAGAAAAAGAACTATTAAGAAGGGAGCGTAAAAAACTAGAAGAAGAAATAAGAAAAATGGAGATTCCACCAAAAGAAAAAATAAAAACTAAAACTCCTCAACGGTATTAACATCAATATGATTAAGTTTAATGTTTTTTATTTGTATTGCATTCGATTATATTCGAAAAGATGATAAAGTTAGCGTATTTCAGTGATTCGTAATACCAAATGAATACTTGATAAATCTTCTTTTAACCCAAAGTTCGAGAAGTCCCTATCCTATAGGGTAGGGACGTGCGAACCAAAAAATACATATAAATACTATGAAGGCTAAAATAGAAACAGAAGTAGTCCACGACCCTGGAAGGACAATGGATAGTAGTCTTGTGAAGAGACCGATGAGAATAAGCTTTCCAGTTGTGAAGCAGCCTTCTCATGAAGCTCCCTGCTTTAGCTGGGGGGCAGCCCACTACTACCGTTAGTCTAATAGCATAGCTTAAGGGTATGACTCTTTGTGAAGAAGTATTATATCGGACATAAATACGTCTTAAAAGCTTACCCTTACTCCCGATTCCTCCGTATTCCTTGAGTTAGTGGACGAGTTCCCTTGAAAGGGAAAAAGTAAAACATCACTTAATAATTCTTAAATTAAAAAACAAATTTTTATGAAAAAAAAGGATGGATGTCTAATGTCTGAAGATTTTGACGAAGATTTAGAAGAACCTGTTAAAGAGAAGACCCCAGAAATCACTGCCAAAACGCCACCTCCTACACCTGTAGTGGAAGGAAAACAAATTAACATTTACTTTACGTCTACGATTGGGCCAGGTGAGAAGAAACAAAAACTACTCGTTGATACCGGTTATAGAGTGGGCGACGTTAAAGAGACTGTCGCCAATTTATTTGGACTGAACCCAGCGGATTTTCATATGTCTCATGGCGGGGCTACAATGGAAGATTCCAACCCCTTGGAGGATTATAATATAAATGATGGAGATACTGTCCTCTTAATCCCCGCAAGCACAGCAGGTTGAACTCAATCCGTTTCTCATGCGTCACCTGACACGAACAAATTAATTTGATTATTCGAAGGGGAATAATTCCCCTTAAACACTTTTTTTAATATAATAATAATCACTAGTATGCAAACGAAAGAAATACATAGAGGCAAAAAACTTACTCTTAGGCGGGAAATCACGGAAGAAGAGTTACTACATTTCTATAAACCTGCTTACTTACTAGAGTCGAATCCAACAGAGGAGTGATAGAGAAAGATCAGGGTGTATGTGACGAATAAACGCCTCCTTTACCCAAAAGATGAGTTGAAACGTGCAATCTCCTCCTTTGCGGCACATTATACCTTCCATATGAATTTATACAGTTACTTGTGCCCATGACTATACACATTCCCAAGAGGGATTTAAATGCCTCTTGATTTTGAGTCGAGATAAAGACTGGTGTGAAAGTTGAAAGAATCCGATTTTTTCAGTGAAGAATTAACATTTGAAGAACGAGTACTATATGATCGACAGTTCAGGCTCGATGGCTGGGACCAGAAAATAATTAAAAATTCACGGATATTGATTGCAGGCATAGGAGGGCTGGGGTGCGAGATCGCTAAGAATCTGGCAATGTTAGGAGTTGGGCACCTCGATCTAGTTGACGTGGATATAATCGAACATTCGAATCTAAACAGGCAAATCCTCTTTGCAGGTGCCAAAATGGGTGCACCCAAAGCCTCGGTCGCCGCTGCCAGGTTAAAAGAAATTAACCCGAACGTCACGGTCAAGGGTTACCACACCTCACTTGAAAGACTTGATCCCGCAATCTATGTAGCTGTCGATGTGGTCGTTGGCGGGCTGGACTCAATGAATGCAAGATTTAACCTGAATGTGCAATGCGTGCGCTTCAAGAAACCACTTGTTGACAGCGGTGTCGCAGGTTATCACGGCCACATTTACACGACCTTTCCGTATGAAAACGCGTGTGTTGAATGTTATCCAATTCCTGCCTCTGAAATGGACGAAATGGCGGCTTGTACGGTTGTGGGGATCCCTAGAAAAAGAGTTCATTGTCTTTTTAAGGCAAATTTACTCTTCAAGGAAAAGTTTAATCAGGATCTTGACCCGAAAAACATTGAACACATCAATTTCATTCAAAAAGAAGCAAATGAACTCGTAACGCGCTATAATTTCTTGCCGTTATTTTCGCAAGCCGAGGTCATTAAATTTGTCGACTGGCACGATCCGGGGATAATAACGATAAATGCAGTCATTTCAGCTCTCCAGTCGCATGAAACTATCAAGATTTTGCACTGGATGGCAGGAAATGATGGATTGGGGGAACCGATTAAATCATACATCATATTTAATGCGATGACAATGAAATTTCACTCGATAGAAAAGAAAAGAAATCCCCAATGCACGCAGTGCGGTGACAATGTGCGGAGGGTTAACATTAAAATTCACCGCGATGCTCATTGCAAGGAAATAATCAATGCACTTCTAGAAATGGGTTTAGTACCGGACCCTGAAATGGAACCAATTTTAACTATAATGGACTTTGATATGATAAAGGAAATAGATCTCGATCATACGCCTTATCAAAACGAATTAAGAGATCTTGAACTTGTTACTGCTGCAGGGTTTAAAGATGGAGAAATTTTTATAACTTTAAATATCATTTAGACAAAATGAATGAATTTCAAGATTTTTTATTTTTCTAAATATTCTCTCGATGTATTAGATAGATTAACTTTATCGTCAGGAAGTCCCCTTCCGAGAGGGAGGGGATAAGAGTTGATAAAGATAAATAGGGACTATAACGCATCTCTGAACATCTTATATGCGGGGTTGGGACGACCCTCTGGGCCTCTGGAGATGGAACCTCTACGGGTTATTCCCGCAAGTTCTGTCATTGAAGGAGGAAGCCCCCTGCGATAGCTGGGGGTAGTTCACATAGTATAGAAAAACAGGAATAATTGATCTAAATGGTGATAAAATGAGCTTGAGGAGTAGCCGAATTTCGCAAGATTATGCAGCACTGAAAAAAATGCTGAAGGATGGTTTAATTGCCCAATTAAAGCCTCTTAATTCGGGCAAAAAAAGCATAGATCACCTTGGTATCACGTTAATTGGACCTAAGGGAACTCCATATCAAGGAGGTCTGTTCAAACTTGAAATTAAATTCCCGTCGGACTATCCACGCTTCCCTCCCTTTGTACGTATGCATACAGGTATATGGCACCCCAATTTTTGGCCAAAACCTCACGAGTACCCTGGACAACGAAACATCTGTCTTGCTCTTATCGATCCGTATTTTGTAGGTAAAAAAGGCGGGTGGAGTCCATCAAAAACTATTGTGGCTGTTATACAATCAATACTGGCAATGTTGAATACACGCGGACAATACGTTAATCCAACAAACGTTTACAATAAGAAAGCAGCACTTGAGTTGATAAATGATCCCAAGAGGTTCGAAAAAAAAGTGCGGCATTTGGTCAAAAAATTTGCTAAGAAAAGATGGTAAACACGAAAGAGGCCTGTTAAATGAATAATAGTGGTGGATCGAATAAGGATTCAATAGATTTAGAGGAATTGAGAAAGAAAATCAAGGAAGAATTAAAAAAAGAACTTCTTGAAGAAATCCGCCGTGAATTAAAGTCTGAAGAAAATGAATCACCAGAAGAAATTTCTTCCCTACCAAGTGATAAATTAGCGACTATAGAAACACCTCTAGAAACACCGGCCCCGATTGAGCCTGCGAAAGATGATGAAACCATAACCATTTCGATTACGGCTATCCTTAAAATTGCAAGCCATTCATTCAAATATGCCAATTCTAAAGTTCCGAGGAATCAATGGGTAGAAGTTATAGGTCTTTTAGCAGGAAAACTAGATGACGATGGTCGTACACTTCATTTAGAAGACGCTTATCCAATGGGGCATGGCTCGGCCGTGTATGCTGAAATCAAGGATTATAAAAATTATGTGAGGGCATTCAATGATATCAAAAAGAAAAATTCATTCATTTGTGGCTGGTACCATTCTCACCCCTCTTATGGACTTTTTATGAGCATGGAGGATTTCGCTACTCAAATTAGATACCAGAAACTATGGGATAAGGCTATCGCGCTCGTGATTGACCCTTCCTTAATTGACGGAACATCATTAGGGCTTAAGATTTTCAGGGCTGATTTAGAATCTATGAAGTGGTTTGCTGTACCTTTTACTGTAAAAAGCCCACTTGATACACGTATATTACCGGAACTGTTGGGGTTTATATCCCCGATAATAGAGGGAAAAGCAATATATCTCGAATATGATGAAGATTAAATGAGAAATTTTTCATTAGAATTTGGGCGGTAAATAAATATTGGTTAAAAAGCGCTGGTACTTTCTCATATTACTGGCGGTCCTAGTCCTAGCGATAATACATGGCACTTACATCGAAGAATCACAGAATGTGTTTTTTTCCTGGTTATTTGTTGGATTTTGGATTTGTTTTACCTTAAAATTCTTCAAAATGGTAAAACATTGTCGTGAATTTGGCTCACCGCATAACACTTCTTTCTTTATTCTTGGTTCTCTATCTATCGGGATGCTTTATAGCTTCTGGGGATATTTTACTGGCTTACTCGAAATGAATCTCTTGGAGGGGTTAGGACTATACTTGAGTCCGTGGACCATCATTTTTGCTCTTCCTTACCTCGTGTATGGCTCATTTTCACTTTATTCTTGTTTTAGAAGATATGATGTGGTATATATAAGACAAACACCATTTAATGCCCACAAATTTGGAATTTTTTTTACCAGTTTAACTGCAATCCTTGGAATTTTTTATTCGCTGTTCTTTGATGTCTTTATCGAATCTGTAAATTTTCCGCTAGAGCCCATTCATGTTTACCCTGATTTAATGCTCTTGCTTTTGGGTTTTATCTCAGTATATTTTACAATCAGATTTGGGATTTTCGGTGCACGGACTGTCATCCCTGACATTTCTAGGGTCGTTACAAACATCCGTAGACAAATACCTGTCAGCAATAGAAGTAGCGCTGAGAGAACTATCAGCGTTGCGTTACCCACCAAGAAGAAAAAATCAACTACCACCCCTGATAAAAAGTCCAAATGGAGTTCAAAGTTCGAGAAGCTCAAGCCAAAAGCAGGGATACTCACCTTGGATGATTTTAAGTGTATTTTCTGTTTTAAGCTACCAAAACTTCCTGCAGACGCGGGGAGGGGAATCATTTTGTGCCCAAATTGCAAACATCCAGCACATGCAGATGAATTCAAGGATTGGCTCAAACTTTCAAACCTCTGTTCTCGGTGTGATGCTACCATTCCTACTAGATTTCGCCGAAATCCCAAGATAATTCCTGTGAAGGAATATCTGAAAGTCTTTAAGGAATTTTCTAAAAAGACAAAAAAGAAATAAAATATAAATTCTGGATGCATGTAGAGAAAATTTTTGTAAAGCATGCGGAAAGAGCATTCCATCAAATGCGCTAAAATTTCGTAAATTAACTAAATTTTAAATGAGCGTTATGCTGCTCTAAATGAGGGAAAAGAATGAAAGAAAGAAAAACGCTTGAAATAAAGCAAATACTAAAGGAAAATAAAGATGTTTTAGCAGATAGGTTTAAAGTTAAGGAAATTGGGATTTTCGGCTCTTATGTAAGGGGTGAACAGAAAAAGAAGAGCGATTTAGATATTTTAGCTGAGTTTGAAGAGCCAATAAGCCTTATTGAATTTGTAGCGTTAGAGAATTATTTAAGCGAACTGATTGGGAGAAAGGTAGACCTTGTTATGAAAAGTGCTTTAAAACAGAGAATAAGGAAACATATCCTAAGAGAGGTCCTATATATATGAAAAAACGGGAATATGGCGATTACATTCAGGATGTCTTGGACTCTATAAATGCTGTTGATGAGTTTATAAAAGGAATGGCTTTTGAAGATTTCACAAAAGATAAGAAGACAATTTTTGCAGAGATAAGGGGTATTGAGATCATTGGCGAGGCTACAAAGTATATTCCTAAATCAATCAGAAATAAATATCCAGAGATCCCTTGGAAAGATATGGCGGGATTGAGAGATAAAGTTATTCATGCGTACTTTGGAGTTGACTTAAGGGTGATATGGGAGACTGCAACTCGCCACCTTCCAGAAATCAAACCTTTGATTGAACAAGTCTTGAAGGATATAGAAAATGAGACAGTAAAGCCTTGAGATTTTTTTGGGTTCAAAAAAAATCAAAGGATCTTACAAATTGCCAGAAGTCTGAAGATGTATGAGTTTGGACTCGATTTTGGAGATAACATATTTACCAGAAATCTTTCGTTCAAGACATCTTCTGTGCCGATAGAATATATGAGCAAATCCTTCGAGAGAGATGTTACTTACTTTTAAAAAATCTATTATGGTCCAAAGTGTCCTTGTTGAGTTTGGACTAATACGATCTTCAGTCCTGTAGATTCTAAGACAGTTTTAACTTTTAGCATTTCTGCAACACTTGGAATTCTGATATCTCTACGTCTGAATATTGGCCTATAATCTAATGCGCATACCTGAATATTTTCATCAATTTTGACTAACCTATCGCCAATTTCTCTAAGTTCATCGAAACTCATCCATGCTGAGTTATAGGGAATACCCACACCAATAAACACATGGTCATAATTGTCTACAATATATTTGACCGCATTCCAAGATGTTGTTAGGTATTTTTTAGCTAAATCGTAATCCATGATATTTGTGATATTCATAAAGGTTTCAACTCTAGATCCTTTGAGGTCAGGGCCAATATCTGTCACACCTGCTTCAAAAAGTTCGTCTAAATAGTCTGGTGTCAAGATTGTGGCGTTTGTATCTAAATGTAATCTTGCTTTTTCATCTGGGTTCGATTCTTTTAGCCTTTTGAAAAATTTAATCAGCCAATACCTATTTAAAGTCGGTTCTCCTCCACTTATAGCCATTCTGTCAACTTGAAATCGATCTCTAAAAGCCGATAACATCGTGGCAGCATAATCAGGCTCTACAGGCTCGTGGTCACTTCCATAAGCAACTGAAAAATTTTGACATTGCCTGCATCTTAGATTACAGCCATGGCTAAACACTGCAACTTCGATGTACCTGGATGGTGAAAATAAAGAGGGTTTAAGCCAATAGGGTGTTCCTACTCCTCCAACAGAGTGGGCCATATACCCAGAAACAATACGAAGTTGTGGAATTTCAGTATAATCAACTTCAGTAATGATTTCAATATTCTGTTTTATTGGTGTGTGGCATGGTGGCCTTAATTTCCCATCAATTATAACAGCACATGAATAACACCCGCCTGTTTGACAGGGAGTAAAAAAATCACCCTCTCCAGGGAACATACCGAACTTATATCCTAGTAATTCCAAAGCTCTTTTTACAGTGATTCTTTCTGGAACCTCAAAACTTTCTCCATTGACCCTAATCTTGATATATTTTCTATCACTTTTATCTTGTAATTTTTCGATGGCTTCATTTGGGCAACCAAGAAAACAAGATTCACATCCAATACATTCATCAGGACTGGGGCACTGTATTATTCTTTCGCAAAAGCCACAATTAAGGCATTTTTCTTCGTTTCTCTTGAATAAAAAGAAGGTCATGTTGTAATACACCGCTGGCTAATTCTGGGGCTTTTAACCCCTTCTCAATATATTTTTCATTTTTCTTTAGAGAAAAGATGGGCTAACTATTCTATGTCGATTTTCACACCTTCAGCTGGTTTTGATTTTAGGAAACGGACTTCAAGAACACCATGATTAAGCGATGCCTTCCCTTCCTCTGGTATTACCTTGGCTGGCAAAGATAAAGAACGAGTATACGCGATTGGCCTCTCTTGTCTTATTATTTTCGCCTCTTTTTCTCCAAAGGGAATCCTTGTCTCAATCAATATTTCCATTTTATCTTCAACTGCATTAATGGCTATTTCCTCTTTTTCAACTCCAGGTACGTCAAAAATAACGATAATTTCATTTGGAGTTTCTTGAATATCTATAGGAGGTTCCACCACTGTAGTTGGAAAATCCTTATTGGAAAGTTCAAAAAGATCTCTAAAGAATTTTTGTATTTCATCAAAAATTCTCTTCATAGGTTTAGTAGGCTCGTCTGATATTTTTACCACCACCTTCATTGCGTAGATCTTGCTTAGATTAAGTAATATTCTCCTTTAATTCCAGATATAATATATGTACGAAAAGTGAATAAAGTAGGGTTTTATTTAAGAAAAATACTGCTTTCTATATTCCCCTTCTTTGATAGCTCATAAGTTTGAAATCAATCTTCAACATAGGCTATTGCTTCGATTTCAACTTTAAAATCTAATGGCAATCTAGCAACTTCTACACATGACCTTGCTGGAGGATTCTCACCAAAGAAAGTTGCATAGATTTCATTCATTTTACCAAAATCATCCATATTTTTGAGGAATACAGTAACTTTCAATACATTGTTCATAGAAGTTCCTGCTTCTTCTAAAATTGCTTTTACATTTTTTAGTGCTTGTTTTGTCTGTTCTTCTATTTCTTCAGGTCTTTCACCCGTTTTTGGATCTATGCCTACTTGACCTGCTGTAAACACTAAGTTACCCACACGAATTCCTTGAGAGTACGGACCTACCGCTTTTGGTGCATTTTCTGTTTTAATTACTTTTTTACTCAAATTTATCACCTCATCTTTTATCCACTAAAATCAATTGTTTAAATAGATTAACTAAAGAAGATCTCACTTACCACTAAAGAAACATTAAAAATTTCCTTTAATTTCACTGGCAATAGTGACTTTATAAAAAAGTAATTATTAAGTTTTTTGTGGTCTGAAGCAGGGTTTTTCCCCTGCGGGATCCTTACTTCCATGTATATTAGATTTTCGTTGCTGTTTAATTGCTTTTTCATGTCATAGCCAGAAATTGTTGCCTTTTCTTTCTGTTCTGGATTCTTTCGCTGTTTGATGCTGTTTCATGAAAAAATAAGCTTAAGTTACCAAAAAACATATAATTTTCCTCCAACAAAAACAGTTTAAAACTTTTGTTCAAATAGAACGTGTGTGGTTTTTATGATCGATCCCATTACCTTCACAATTGGAACTGGACTTCTATCTTTTGTAGGTGGAAAAATCAAGGATTGGCTCATCAAAAAAGCTGCTGAGAAAGGAAAAGAACTCATTGAGGAAAATGCGTCCGAGGCAGGAAAAGGCATAATTAATCGAATTACTGAAAAATTGTTAGGCAAAAAAACATTCGAAGAAACGATTAGTGATGCGACACTGGAAGATATAAGAATTTTGATAAGGGAAGAGATAAGAAGTACTCAAATTTCTGCTGAAGAACACGCAATTCGATTTACAGAAGAAGAAGCCATTCGAATTACTGAAGCATCTTTAAATGACATTAATTCTCAGTTATCAAATTTTGACAGAAATATCTCAGGACTGGAAGCCCTGATCACTAAAGAAATGGAAGATTTAAGTGGTTGGATGGATCAAAGAATTTATACAGAACTGAATAGATTAGGTTCGAACCTATTAGCTGAAATTCAAAAAATGGATCCCTCTCAAGTAGAGACCACGTTTAGAAATATTGATAATAGTCTCAACAAGCTAGGAGAGGAGTTAAGAAAGGATCACGAAATAATAATTACCAAATTAGACATAGTATCAGAAGACGTAAAAGAATTCAAAGAAATGATGAGAGAGGTATTAGATATCTTTAAGGATAGAGGAATCACAGAATCTATGACTTCCGATGTTTCAAGAGAAGAAACTGGAGCAGGAGATGGAATGGTCCCTACTATAGAAGAGCATATCTCATTGATCAGTGCAAAAGACAAAGATGTGATAGATTCAAAGTTAGAGGATGTAGAAGAATTTGAAAAACAATTAGAAGAGCTCCTAAAAAGACCCCCTGGAACACCCGAGTATTATACACTCAAAGGTAATTACTACATCGACACTGGGCAATATATGAAAGCAATAGAGCAATTTAAAAAAGCAGAGCAAATAAATAGCGAATATATTCCAATGTTGATTGGAATGTCACTTGCAAACTGGAAGATGGGGGACTATGAGCAAGCGGTAAATCTTTCCAAAGATGCACTCCGTGCAAGTGACATGAAAAATGCAGATGCATGGTATCAGATGGGTGAAGGACTACTAAAACTGAGAAAATATGACCAGGCAATAAATAGCTATAAGCAAGCGACTCAAATTAATCCAAACCAAGCCAAATCATGGAACGGATTGGGCACTGCTTACAAGCATTGGGGGGATCTTGATGAGGCGATTGAGGCCTACAAGGTATCGGGCAACTTGGGAGAATGCC
>JAECRX010000274.1 GCA_016292335.1 Candidatus Sifarchaeum subterraneum
CGGGGTTGCTTTGACTCAACCCATAATTCCACCCAATTTTTCCGAGTGGAAAACCTCTCCGGATAGTGATTCCTTGTAGGAATCTACGTCCTTTAGGGCGGAGAGGATGTCAAAGACTCAAAAGACAACTTTTAAATATCATGAATATTTCTTGTTCCATCAGTTTTCTAGTTTTATTAAGACTTAATTGCCATAGGAGTGTATTTTCCTTGTCTGGAGAAGATGATGAAATATTAATTGCCATCCAAGATCTAAAATCTGTTAGTGTTTACATACGAAGAAATGCCGTTATGAAACTTGCTGAAATAGGTGATGAACGAGTCGTTGACGCCCTAATTAAAGCTCTCAAGGATGATGCGGGAGAAGTGAAAAATATTGCTGCTGAGTCTCTTGGGGAAATAGGCGATGAGCAGGCTATTGAACCCTTAGGCCAAGTTCTCAAAGATAAAGAAGTGCAAATAACTGCTGCTGAGGCTCTTGGAAAAATAGGTGATGAACGAGTTGTCGAACTTTTGATTCCACTTCTTAAAGATGAAAAAGAGGAAGTTCAAAGGGTTGCCACACAGACACTTGGGGAAATAGGCGGTGAACGAGCTATTGAACCTTTATTCCAAGCTTTTAAAGAGGGATATGTCCAAAAAGAAGCTGTAGATGCCCTCATTAAAATAAGTGGTAAGGTTTTTGAACTTTTTATTCAATCTCTAAGTGATGAAAATTGGAATGTACGACGGCTTTCTGCAAATGCACTCGGAAGACTTGGTGATAAACGTGCCGTTCAACCTTTAATTGAAGCTTTGAAAGATGAAGATAAACTTATGCGAGGTGTTGCGGCTGAGTCACTTGGAGATATAGGTGATAATGAATCTGTTGAACCTCTAATCCAACTTCTAACAAAAGATCCCTTTTGGAAGGTTCGGGGCATAGCTGCAAAGGCACTTGGAAAAATAAAGGACGAACGTGCTGTTGCCCCCCTTGAACAAGCACTTGAAGATGAAGAATACTTTGTACAAGAAAATGCTACTTGGGCACTTAAAGAAATAACTGGTACATGAACTGTTGAGCCTTCAAGTCCCGCTTTTAAAGATATGGATGAAATTTTTAGACCCGAGTGCTACCTAAGCGCCTGAACAAATAAAAAAAGGACGGAAAATCAACCAGTATTTCCAAGTAATCATTTCAAAGTAGATGTGATTGAACTGATATCCGTTGTAGTTTCGTGGAGTGGCGGCAAAGAGAGTTGTCTTTCGCATTATCAAGCATTTTTAAAGGGTTATAAGATCGTCCGCCTCCTGAATTTAATATGCAAAGATACTAAAAGATCAATGTCTCATGGATTGGATGCAAAATTGATGATTGCCCAATCACATGCAATTGGAACTCCAATCGTTCAAAAAGAGGTTACATGGGATACATACGAACAAGAGTTCAAAAAAGCATTACTTGAATTAAAAGAAGAAGTAGGAATAAAAGGAGCTGTTTTTGGGGATATAGATTTACAAGAACATAAGGACTGGGTGGATAGAGTTTGTAGCGAGGTGGATATTGAACCAATTGAGCCTTTATGGGGGGGCAATCAAGATGAAATTATTATTGATTTCATAAATAAAGGTTTTGAAGCAATTGTAATTAATGTTAAAGCTAATTTTTTCGGCAAAGAATGGCTTGGAAGAAGAATCGATAGAACTTTTGTAAATGATTTATACAAACTGAAGGAAAAAAATGACATTCATATCTGTGGCGAAGCGGGTGAATATCACACTTTTGTGACCAATGGTCCTTTCTTCAAAAAAAGAATTAAAATAATTGAAAGCAGTAAAGTATTAAAAAATGGAAATTGGTTCTTAGACATTCTTAAATACGAGGTTCAATCAGGTAATTAAAATTTAGGCACAAGCACTTTATTGACTCTATTAACTAAGAATCCACTTTCTTTCTTTTACAACAAGGACCTCAAAGACAGAATTTGCTTCATTACTCTGATCCATGGGTGCGATCATCTTCTAGCCGATTGCGTTTCGGAAAACCCTGCATGATAAAAATAAAAGGTGAAAAAGATTGGATGATGAAACTAAAGGTGTTTGTTCGGTATTTGCTGCATTAATATTAGCAGGAATACTCCCCTTTCTAGCGAAATTTGGACTACAAACAATTCCTCCATTACTTTTTTCAACAATGACTGCTACAATAGCAGGACTATTTACACTCTTGTTAGTATTTATAACAGGTAATCAAAAAGACTTTTTCACTTCCGATAAACGTCTCATCGGTCAGTATATTTGGATTGGTTTAATGGGAAGTGGTCTAGCATTATTAATTTTTTATTATGGTCTTAGTCTGACAACTGTTATAAATGGCTCCTTGTTACTACAGATCGAAGTCGTTTACTCGTTGATACTTGCTTCTTTCATTCTAAAAGAAAGAATCACTATTCAACAAGTCTTTTGGAGCTTAATAATTATAGTAAGTGTAATCTGGATTATTTCAGGTGGACAACTCATTACCCAGCTGAATATTGGAGATTTATTTATCTTAATGGTGCCATTTTTTTGGCAATTGGCACATCTTGTCGCTAAAATAGTTATGAAAAATATTAACCCCATCACAGTTGTAGCTGCAAGAAACATATTTGGCGGTATATTTCTCCTGTGCATACAACTTTTATTTGCTCCAAATCAGCTCATTGAAGCGATGAACCCATTGACAATGGTTTTATTTATTGCACAAGGGTTAGTTCTTGCTTTAGGTCATCTGACATGGTATTTAGGCGTTCAAAAAATCAATTTAAGCAAAGCTACAGCAATTATCATTCCCTATCCACTGGTCGCAATTGCCTTATCTATAGTCTTCTTAGGTGAACAGCTTACCTATATCCACATCATCGGAGGAGCCATAATTTTCATTGCAATTATTGCCTTGACAAGAATTGAAAGTTTGCAGAAAGTTTCTGGTTAAAAAGGTTAATTTAATTAATAGACAAGAAACGAATAGAAATCTCTTTTGCCCACTTTCGATTATAAATACTTGTCAATTATTGGTAGATTAAAAATCACACAACATAAAAATAAGAAATTATTCAATTTCTTTTTGAATATGCCACCAAACAGTTTCTTCCTTGCTAATACCTTTATATTCAAAAATAGCGGCGGCAACGTATTCAAACAGGTGTCTAACTCCAAGGTCAAAGAACCGCTCCTCTCTGCCGGGCAAAGAAAAGGGTAAATATATCACGAGTTCTGGTTGTTTTATTTTATATTTATCCAATTTATCTTGCAATTCGTTCTCTGTCGATCTAGATGTTATCAGGTAAAGTTTCGCATCACCGTTGGAGGCTTCTCTGCAAATCGCAATGCTGTGTGAGCTTCTAAACGAACTTGTACTCACAATGACATCATAATCCTTCTTTATATCTGCATAACCAGGGGGGCCATATTCGTCTGAACCTATAAAATCTATCGTTCTTTCAAATCCCTCAAAGCCTGTATGTGCCAATCTATTCATTCCCATTTTCAATGATGTAGCACCTTCGCCAGATGCTGCCATTCGAACGTGATCTGCCTTTGTAAGCACTTCACCAAATAACATAACATCTTCTTTTATTTCGTCTAATTTTTTATTAAAGTGTTCCACATAACTTATCGATTCACTGATGCTTTCTATCATTGTTTCTGATGCTTGTACTTTATCTTCTGTTTTATGATAACTGATTATACCATCGACGATACCAAGTGAAGTTAAGTGAGCACCTGTTTCAAAAGAATTCCCCATGACATCCACTGGCCTATGCTTTCCTGCTAATTGCAACAGAAGATGATTATGTGGTATGTATTGTTCCTCCATTTTTTTTGGAATGTAGATATGATTATCTGCACATTTTATTATATGAGATCGAGGAGTATAAGACATTGCTACGAAGTGTATTCCGAGTTGTAAACAGCCTGTTGCAACATGTACGACGGATTGTGTAAATCCACTTCCAGAAATGAGGTAGAGCACACTTTCTTTAACTGGAAATTTAGTGATGGTTGGATCCTCAAGAAAGTACCACATTGGTAGCATTTTTCCGTTAATGGATCTTTCTCCTACGTATCCTGCCTTTTTTTTCATCCGATTTACAAAATCTCTAGCTACTAAACCGGATCTTCCTTTTCCGTAGGCGCCTCCCTTTCGATATGCTGTCTTTTCTATTATTTCCTCGAAAATACCTTCTTCAGCTTGTTTTTTAATAGCAGGAAAAAAGATACCGTTTAAGTAAGTCTCGCGAACCTCCGCCTCTAATTTTAAAGTTTCATAAGGGAATTCCTTCAATTGAACCAATTTCCTCGCCAGAGATATGTATATTAGCTACCCCTATTTAATGATTTCTTATCATAAAGGTTGTAAATAATTTTTAATCTCTGATTAACTTGTGGACAAAAATATTTCTGAATGTTATCTTTTTATACTTCTGAGGGGCGCTTACTAATTTTGTGTTGTATAGCATTTTGACAAAATTTTCTAAACTTTTTCTGAGATGATTCCATGGCCGATGGTCGAGAAATAGAGGAGGTTGATTCAACTCATCGGGTCAAAACACGGGACGAAATAGGTTTCTGCGAACTTGGAAACCACAGAGGTAAATGAATTACCCTGTTCTTCTGGAAATTGGTCGATGGTTATGGTTCAGTCATTGGCTTTCTGGAACAGGATGTTTCCTAGATGTTTCTTGACCATTCTCCGTTACTTTGTTGCGTTACTTCTCCGAATTATGAACTATAAAGCCATGACCTCTACTTTCAAAACTAATTTCTAATTGTTCTCTAGATATCTCAAATGAAACTGGAAAGAAATAGAAAGTCGTGCTATTTCCTGACTTTCTATTTTTCTACAATAAGTTCGTCAAATTTTTTCTTTTGCTTTTCCATAGGACTTTCGTCAGCAAATCCAATAGGCGTTAATGCTACAAATTCAAAATGATCTGGGACATCAAGTGCATCTTTAATTTTATCTGGATCTGCATTTGCGATCCAGCATGTTCCCAGTCCTTCTGATGTTGCAGTTAGGATTAGATGATCCATAGCAATGGCAACGTCCACAAAATGGAATTTTTTGTTATCAAAAGAACGTGTCCAGCATCCTTTAGGATCTCCAAATACAGCAACGATTACTGGAGCATCAAGTGCCCATTTTTGTTTTAAAGCCTCTGCGAATTTTTTGTTATCTTTCGGATTTCTGATTAGATATAGCAAAAAGGGTTGTCTATTCGCGGCAGTTGGAGCTAACCGTCCTGCTTCTAGGATTCTTTTTAGTTTATCATCAGGAACAGCATCGGTTTTGTACTTTCTGATACTCCTACGATTTTTTATAATCGAGAAAAATTCCATTTAGAATCCCTCTTTTTTCTTTTGTATGTATATTTTGTATAAAAAATATAAGTCTTAAAAGAGGCTATAGACTCCCCTTTTCGTTTAACAGTAAAAAATAATAAAAGGAGAGTTTAAAGGTGACCTCGATCAATGAGTATGTGGACGGTTATTTAAATGCTTCGATGTACTGGCAGAGAAGTTACTTATCCGATGGTGAATGTATGTATGCGGTCTTCTAAAGGCGCATAAGCGGAGCATCCCCTCCATGTTGGTGGAACTTGGCCTGAAAATTCACCCATCTACTCTATGGCGCTCCTTGATAGCACTATCCGAATATGCGGGTGGAATGAAATGATACATGAGGATCCAAATTTAATGTAATACCAAACAACCCTTTGCAAAATTCATCCGGAAAGAATTACACTTGTCTTGTAAAATAGGCAACCCATTCGGCAGTTAGTTGTGGTTCATGCCTCTTTTTTGTTTATATTTTATTTGAATGCTTATTTTCCTAGTTTATTTCATGTTTAATTTCATCTAGGATTTTTGGTCGTTCTTATCTCTTTTTCTGACACTCTTCCCAGGCGGAAGATATTCCAACAGAAAACTTTATTTTTAGCCATGACACATTTTTAAGGCATGAACTTTTTTGGCATGACAAAATTGAAACAAAAAGTGAATTTCGTATATGCTAAGTTAGCTGATGTTAAGGAGGTATTAGATGGAAAAGTTCAAAGTAATTGAGATTCTCAAACTGGTGATATGCATAATCATTTGTCAGTCTGCAGGTTTTATTGGTTCGGTTTTCACGAGCCCCTCAATCCCAACCTGGTACGCAACTCTAAAAAAACCATCTTTCACTCCACCTAATTGGTTGTTCGCCCCAGTTTGGATCACTTTATTTACACTGATGGGGATATCAGCATTTCTTGTGTGGCGCAAGGGTCTAGATGATCAACAGGTCAAAAAAGCTCTAATCATTTTCGCAGTCCAATTGATTTTCAACACCTTGTGGTCGGTGGCCTTCTTCGGACTTAGGTCACCTCTTGCCGGGCTCATTGTAATTTCAATTCTCTGGATCGCGATACTGTTAACGATCCTGAATTTCTTCAAGATATCCATGACTTCGGGCCTACTGCTCATACCTTACATTCTATGGGTAAGTTTTGCTGCAGTTTTGAATCTCTCAATATTGATTTTAAATCCTTAAGTGAAAAAAGGATTTATATTGTTCAGAACATTTCCAATTAGTAAAAGCTCTGAAAAAATAATATAAATGATTCTAAGCGAAAATTAGCAAAGAAGAGCACACATTCATTTCCCGAGGGGTAAAAAATGTCCTTATATACAGGTTCACAAATTCTAATCGAGTATTTGCTGGCTGAAAATGTGGAATATGTTTTCGGATTAGCAGGAAGTACGGTTCTGGAAATGATAGACGAACTGAAATCGCATTCGGCTGATATCCAATACATTCCTGTAAGACATGAACAAGTAGCAACATATATAGCGGATGGATACGCACGGACATGCGGAAAACCTGGCGTATGTTTTGCCATGGAGGGGCCAGGTGCTGCAAATATGGTAAATGGATTTGCAAATGCTTTTACAGATTCTTCCCCTTTGATTGGAATTGTGGGGACAGCACCTAGACAAGATTTTGGTAAAGGAAGATTTCACGGAGATATTCCATTTACGGAAGTATTTCGACACTTTACAAAATTTAGCAAATTAGTTTGGAAAATAGAAGAGTCAGAAAAAACTATACAGAACGCTTTTCGAAATTCGCTCTCGGGAAGACCAGGTCCTTGCTATCTTGAAATTCCGAGAGATATACTTCAAGGTGAGACAGAAACTA
>JAECRX010000275.1 GCA_016292335.1 Candidatus Sifarchaeum subterraneum
GTGAACATGGAATCCCTAGTAATCGCGTGTCACCATCGCGCGGTGAATACGTCCCTGCTCCTTGCACACACCGCCCGTCGCTCCACCCGAGTGCGCTTTTGGCGAGGCGAGGCCCCCTCCGGGTGGGTCATGTCGAACCAGAGGCATGCAAGGGGGGAGAAGTCGTAACAAGGTAGCCGTAGGGGAACCTGCGGCTGGATCACCTCCTATGTGAACGATCTAGCCATTCAGGGGTTGGTTTGGGCAAATCTTGGGGTCACAGGCGAAAATTCTATTTTTCTTTCCAAGTTCTACACCAGCCACAGCCACCTCTACCAAACCATAAGTCCCAGAAAGTCATGAAATATCCGAAATACAGGTAGATATTCTTTCTTTGCATTTTACATCAAAACAAGCGAGAATGCCCCCTACCTTTAGGGGGAGATGAATTGCAATGCTTTCCATGATATAAATAATAATTCTTTCATCTCCCTCCCCAATTGACTTCAATTCTATTAGTGGACATGCTGCTCACAATAAAATTTATTTTAAAATTCAAGGTGTCAATTATGGCACATCCAGTTTTTTTCGACTCGCATATTATAGCCGAAATACCTGAAGATATCACTGGTATGAGGATCTTAGATGTTGGATGCGGCCATGGTGCAGTAGGGATGTTAATAGCATCCTATAGATATCAATCATTTAATAAGCCGCCATTAATAATAGGTATGGATATAGACTTAGAAAGTCTCAAATTCTTAAGGGAATATTCAGGGAGGATCTACTCTGAAGTATTGCGTGCTGACGCTAGATATTTACCATTCCGGTCCAATTCGTTCGATATCACAGCAGCAATAGAGATGATAGAACACGTTTCCAAAGACGAGAGTTACACTATCATAAAAGAGCTAGAAAGAGTGACGTATGGAAAAATTATTATTACTACACCGAATGGTTTCATGCCAGGATATGGTCATGCTTGTGGGTGGACCGCGAAAGAGCTGAGAAAGATAGGCTTCAAAGTTTATGGTATTGGTTCAAAACTCAGGCTAAGAATTCATAACAAAAAAATATACTTCCTCCTTTACCTTCTCTTCACGCCAATTTCCTATTTCTTACCAATATTTTCTCAGGCATTAATAGCTACAAAATTGAAAAGGTATATCAAGGTGTGAAAGGTGACTTCCTCCCCTCTCTGAAGAAGTGAGGGGCTTCCCAGTTTCGTCCACTATTTGCTCGTCTGTCACCAGAGCGGTGTTACAGAGAAGCTTGCGAGGCCTTGCGTAGTCTCAGTAACATGCTCATACATAGCCCATTTTCTCCACAGGAGCCCATGGGAGAGCGTTTCTACCTCATGTACGCCCACGGGATGCGGCACCTGCTGACTGGAGTCCAGTCGCACCCCCGTTACCCAACAGTGACCGTGAGTCCCCATCTCAGAGGGGGTTTACCGAGCAACAACAACCGATCTGATCACTAGATATATGGACAAAGAGGTTTTAAAACACTGCGGAATACGATAGAAAAGACGCGATTCATCTACCCCGTGAACAGGGGGCATTTTCACTTGATGTTTGTAAAATTGCCAAAGAGGGAAACTAATTTCGAGTGTGGCTCCGCAGATAGTCTAAAAAGAAAAGGAGTTAATTGGAAAAAAGAAATCTCTTTTCAGACCGCGGATATCTGGCATGTTTAACAGAAAATTAAGTTAAGTTCACCTCTTCAACTGCTTCACACGTAAATTATTCTTCTTTTTTCTTAGCTTTTTTAATAATATTGGTTGCAACTGAAGTCGGAAGTCCCCACAACTTTATGAATCCTTCGGAGGCTTTTTGGTCAAATGTTGAGTGAGGTTCATAAGTTGCGAGCTCAGGATCATATAAACCAACAGGAGAACTGCGACCAACCACAGAGACGTTTCCTTTAAATAATTTCAACCTGACTTCTCCTATAACACGCTCCTGTGTTACATCAATGAATGCGTCCAATGCATTTTTCAATGGATCCCACCATAAACCAGTGTAAATGAGCTGTGCCCACTTTGAATCTACTATTTCTTTAAAGTAAACTTCGTGCTTTGTAAGAACCATTCTTTCCAGATCTTTATGGGCTTTTAGTATAATTGTAGCTGCAGGGCACTCGTATACTTCACGAGATTTAATTCCAACAAGTCTGTCTTCAATCATGTCAATTCTGCCTATCCCGTGTTTACCAGCAATTTTGTTTAATAAAAATAATAGGTCGACGCCATTCATCTTTTTTCCGCTGACTGAAATGGGAACCCCATTTTCAAATTCTATTGATACATATTCAGGTTCGTCAGGGGCATCTTCTGGTGTATTTGTCCATTCAAAAACATCACTTGGTGGTTCATGATCAGGCAACTCTAATACTCCGCATTCAATACTTCTTCCCCAGAGGTTTTGATCAGTACTATAGGGACTGTCCACATCAACTGGGATCGGAATACCGTGTTTTTTCGCATACGCTATTTCACTTGGCCTATCAAGGTCCCATTCACGGATAGGAGCAATTATTTTTAATCCTGGACTTAGAGAATTGATGGTTACCTCAAATCTAACTTGATCATTTCCCTTTCCTGTACATCCATGAGCCACGCCATCAGCATTTTCAATTTTGCTTATTTCAACAAGTTCTGAGGCAATCAAAGGTCTACTTAAAGCAGAGCTCAGTGGATATTCGCCTTCGTATAAACCGTTTGCCTTTATTGCTGGAAAAATATAGTTTTTAACAAACTCTTCTTTTGCATCAATTGAGTAATGCTTTATAGCGCCAATCTTCTTTGCTTTCTCCTCGATTGCTTTAAGATCTTTTTGTTGTCCAACATCAAGACACATTGTAATAACATCTGCACCGTATTTTTCCTTTATCCATTGAACACTAACAGAAGTATCAAGCCCTCCGCTATATGCTAAAACAACAAGATTACCAGTCAAAAAATGCCCTCCAAGAAGTATATTTCGTGATCTCCATAATAGTATTCTGAAATTTTTCGATCAGATTATCTCTATCTTAGCAAATTTTTTAAAATGTTTTCTGCGCGATAATTATCGATGATACCACTCTTTCTCACAAACAGATTCAAGAATTTTCTAACCGAGCTTTCATAAAAAGAATAGCAGAACACATAGATAACACCCCATAGATACTGTAGTTTGTCTACATGTCAATACCAAGCCACCCTCCTCAACTTTCTCAGATATTGAAATTTTCAAAAAAATATTTAGACCCTTTCGAAGGCAATTTATATCCTAATTAAAGCCAAAATCATCCTTGTAGACTTTCTGTAAAAATCTAAAAAAAGGAATTATCACTAAAACAAAATCTCGTAGAGAAAGTATTTTATGGAATGTTTGTAAAAAAAGATTTGTAAAAAAAGATTTTTTTTGGTTGTCGTTACAACGAGCAAAAACCTCAAGCAAATCTGGATATGGAGGTAATAAGTGCATGACACTTGCATTTGTTCTTGTAAATTGCGAAATCGGGGCTGAAGAAATTGTTTTGAAGTCACTCTTAGAAGTAGAGGGGGTAAAAGAAGCTTTTATCGTATATGGAGTATACGATATTATTGTCAAGGTAGAAGCTGAAAACATGGAAAAATTGAAGGAAATAATCACTTGGAAGATTAGAAGATTTGATAAAGTTAGATCAACACTTACTATGATTGTCGTCCAAGGTTCAGAGAAGAGCTGACCAAAAAATAAGGATATCATCCAAAATTGGAATGCAAGTTAAGGCCGAATTATAAGGAGGTTTGATAGAGCTCGATCAACAAAATAATCACAACTCAATTTTTAAGAACGTATAACCGCACAATCCTCATTTTTTGCAAATTCCTAATTCTTCCTAATTTACAGGGTTCGAGCGAGAATGCTCTCTCCCTTCAGGGGGGAGATGAATCGCGTTTTTTTTGTCGTATTCCGTGGTGTTTTTAAACCTCTTTGTCCATATATCTAGTGATCCGATCTGTTCGGATCTGCAATTGTTGCTCGGTAAACCCCCCCTGAGATGGGGACTCACGGTCACTGTTGAGCAACGGGGGTGCAACTGGACTCCAGTCAGCAGGTGACGCATCCCTTGAGCGTACATGAGGTAGAAACGCTCTCCCATGGGCTCCTGTGGAGAA